>NZ_JANFYJ010000040.1:0-31406 GCF_024460495.1 Hungatella sp. SL.1.14
CCTTACTTTCTTCCGCCAGTTTCAGCAGGTATGCGTCCCACTTAACGGCATCTACCTGCCACTCGCGCCCTACTCGGAAGGCCGGAGAACCTTTACGCTTGAATAAGGCCGCTATGGTGTCGTAGCTTTTGTTGTGGCGGGCCATGCAGTCTTTGATTGTCAAGATGTCTGACACTGATATCACGCTCCTTTCTTTGAAATATTCATCCTATGCGTTGCAATTTATTTCTTTAAATGGTAAAATAATTACATGCCAAAGGAGGTACGCGCATATGTTATGGGGTGAATTAAATAACTTTACCTGGGGTGAATTAAAAACTCTTCAATGGGGTGATGTGGCTCTTGATAAATATGAGTTAATCGCCAAAGCTGAAAACGGTTCCGTTCAATTACCCGATGATGTCAAAGAGAAACTTCGCGCTCTTTGCGTTGAACTGGATAATCGTTCAGCCGAAAAGAAAACTTTCTTTTCAAAACAGAAATTAGAAACTGTTGGTGATGTAACTAAAATTCTTTCCAACATCGTAGCCGTCGTAAAAGGCTTAAATGATTTAGGGCTTGGGCTTATATTGAAAGATTGTCTTGATTCCATTATGGAACATCTTCAGTAACTCATTTCTTGCAGATGTAAGCAAAAAGCCAAACATCAGTACGGCAGCAATCACCCATAGTCTTTCGATTGCCCGCCAGCAATCATTGAAGCTGCTTTCGATCACGTCTACGGCATTTGCGTCTACCGAGTACCGCTTTCTTCCCAGAATGCTTATTTTCTGCGGGGGAAGCGGTGTATTTACCTTTCTTTTCATTCCTATGCTCCTTTCTCATCTTCTGTTAATATCGTTTCTACGCCCAATAAGTATCCTACATTAACATGACAAATACCTCCCATCTCAATAAGAGCGTCGCTTGGTATGGGATTTACGCCATTAATCCAGTTGTAATATGTCTTAGTGGAAATCCCTAATTTTTTCGCAAATTCTTCTTTTGACATACCGCGTCTAGCTCGCTCCGCCTCTATATTCGGATATCTCAATATTTTCACCTCCTCATTTACTCGTTTTGCGAATTCATAACTAGATTTTATACCCGTTTCGCAAATTTGTCAATACGCATTTTGAAAATATTTTCGCAAAATGCAAATTGTATTATTGACAATGTGTAAAATATGTAATACTATTAGAACTAAAGAGAGGTGACTATAATGATTAAAGATGCATTAAAAGAAATACGTGAATCAACAAAAATGAACAAAAAAGAATTTGCTGATTCTATAGGTGTTAAATATACTACCTATAATGGATATGAAACCGGCACACGGGAACCTGATTCCGATTTTTTGATTTTAATTTCAAAAAAATTCGATGTGTCAATAGATTATATTTTAGGATTACAGGATCGAAAAGAAATGCTGCACGCTTACCAATTAAGATCTGATGAATTTGAACACATAAAAAAATACCGTGACCTCGACGACCATGGCAGGGAAAGTGTCAACATAATATTAGATCGGGAAACTCAACGTGTTAAGTCTCTGGCCGATATGCAGAAACAACTTTCCGATCAATCCTCATATGTTATCGAACTGGAAAAGGCTACGCGCCCTCACTACACTATTAGCTATTATCAGAAACTGGCTTCTGCTGGAAGCGGTGAATACTTATTTGACAATGTTCCCACCGACACGATTGATGTTCCAGTAACTGCATTATCTGAACAGGCTGACTTTGCGATCGGCGTCAACGGTAATTCGATGGAACCAACTTATTACGATGGAGACAAGGTATATGTCAGATTGACCGAGGAAATCCCTACTGGGCATATCGGCGTGTTTACGCGAGGCAATGAGTGCTTTATCAAGGAACTAGGAAATGACCGTCTTATTTCACACAATCATGCGGGTGGCTATAAGGACATTCCTGCCAGCGAGGAGATTAAACTTGTTGGGGAAGTTTTGGGAAAGGTAGAAGAAATATGAAAATAGAGTTTGCCAAGCCGGCGGTAAAATATATTAATTCTGCTGACAAGACCACCAAACAGCGGCTTAAATTTGCTATTGAAAAACTTCCGCTCGGCGATGTTAAGAAACTGCAAGGATTACAAAACGATTATCGCCTCCGTGTTGGTGATTTAAGAGTTCTGTTCTCCATATCAGAAAATACTATTACAATAAAAGATATTCTGCCAAGAGGGCAGGCATATAAACGATTATAGGAGGTATTGCGATGAGCAAAGAAATGTTGCATGGGCTGATTGATATGATCCCAGAGTCTGACACTGAAACTATTTATAATGTATTGCTCAAATTTATCCCTACAGACATGCCAGAGAACGATGAATTAAAGGCCATTGCCTTTGCCGATAGAAGCATCGGATCCGAAGGCACTGTGCCTATGGATTCAATCAATTGGGACTAAGGAGGCGCATTATGAAGTACAAAGAATTTTTAGAGTATCTGGAAAAAAATCTGGACGGTTACCAGACGTTCATGCGTAAAGCTCTAGAATATCAGACAAGAAAAAATGCTAAACGGCAGAAAAAAGACCGTTGGAACGAAGAAAAAATAGAAAAAGCCGCTTATGAGATGTGGAAAAAGTCCATGGAGAATCTATACAATAATCTGAAAAAGGAAATTAAATCCGATTTATCTTTTTCATGGACTTCTTACATTGAAAAACATGAGATATTAGAAACCGTAAACGAAAGTATCAGTGAACTGGATTTTAGCGAGGAGGTGGCATAACGCATGAAATGTAAAAATAAGCATTTTAAAACCGAAGGATTTAGATTAATTAATTCAGGAGCTACGCTTCAGAAAACGGATTTAGAGTTAATTATTACCAATGACGAAATAGGTAAAGCCATTACAGTCATTGACGGACCTATTGGTCTTACATTTCCAGCAGATATTATCTCCAAGTATCTGCAATAGATCTGAAATAGCAAAAAGCCCCAGGAGCTACCAACTCCCGGAGCTTTCCAACACACATATCAGCCAGAGCTAATATACGTGTCCTCAACAAGCATATTGTATCACAGCTCTGGCGAAAAATACAGGGCTATTTTTATGCCCTTTCGAAAGAAAGGAGAATTTGCCATGCCAAAGAAACGCAAAGATGGAAGATACGCAAAGCAGGTCACTATAGGCATAAAAGAGGGGAAACCGGTTCGCAAGACTATCTATGGAGATACGTTAAAAGAACTGGATAAAAATTACCGTGACTTTATGAGCCTTATGGACAAAGGAATCATCTTGCAGGAACAGAACACCACCTTTAAGGAACTATCTGAATTATGGCTTACAAACGAGAAGATCGGAAGCGTCAGGGACCAGACAATAGGCACAATTAAAGGTCAATTAAGTACCATCAACAGCTACATCGGAGATATAAGAATCAAAGACTTAAGGCGGTCACACATTGAATCGTTTCGAAGCTGTATGATAAAGTCAAAAAAATTGGCCCAGTACAATCTGTGCCTGGCCCGAATCAAAGCAATCGTCCGGTATGCAGTCCAGAAAGACATTATGGCAAAAGACATTACTGCCGGAATGAAGAGGGTCAAAAATGATGGAAAACCGAAGCGTGCTCTTACGTCTGAAGAACGCCTGTTATTTGAAATGGCAGACCTTGATAATTTTGAGCGCTGTTTCATCGACTTACTTCTGTACACCGGTTTAAGAAAGTGCGAAGCGCTTGCATTAAATGTAAAAGATATCGACTTAAGAAAAAATCGGATTTACGTTTCTAAAACATTGGTCGCCAGTAAGAAAATCGACTCCTGTCTGCAAGAATACACAAAGACAGCTGCCGGACTTCGACAGATACCGATTCCTGCCCCGTTGGCACAAATCCTTTCCGGGTACATAAAAGGCCGGTCGGGAATTCTTTTTCCTTCCAAAAACGGTGGATATATTTCTACCCTCGATTACAAATGGGAAAAAATACTTAAAAAGGTTCAGGCTGTATCAAGCACACCTCTATCGGATGATATCACACCACATATTTTTCGGCACACCTATGCCAGTGATTTATACAAAGCAGGGGTTGATGTCAAACAGGCTCAATATCTCCTTGGACACGACGATATTAAGACCACACTTGATACCTACACCCATTTTGGATTTTTGGATGTGGAGCCGGATAAACTGGAAGATTACTATAATGCAGTCAAAATGCAGTCAAATGATAAAATCATACCATTGAAACACGCATAAATAGGGCATTTCTTAAGAATGCATTAATTTATTTAGAATTACTACACTATTTCTACAAATTGCATTTTGTGCAATGGCAGAAACTTTTCCCGGCTGAACATAAATATCACATGCATTTAAATATCTGTTTAATTCATTGCCATCGCGCCACCCCAGATATCGGACTCTGCTGTCCTCAGCGATTAATGCTTCCACCTTTTCTTTAATATCTTCCGATAAACTGCCTATTAAAATAAAAATTAATTTATCATTTTTTATTTTCTTAAATGTTTCCAGCATTTCAACCAGCTTTTTATTTTCATCAAACTTTCCAGCCTGAAGGAACAAGATATTGTCAGCTCTTAAATTAAGTTCTTTTATAACATCGTTTTTTGCCTGGTCTAACTCCTGACTGGATGGCAGGTTGCCTCCCAATGAATAAAATTCTATTTTTTCTTCTGGCAGTTTATACACTTCTCTAAGAAAATCTCCGCATCCTATAGAAATATAAAATACTTTTTCAATATATGGTAAAGCGTTTTGCAGATAGAATCGATACAGTAGTCCATGTAAAATGCCTTTAGACAATAAATTTGTACCTGATGTATAGTAATCTGCATGTGAATCTATATATATTTTCACATTATTATGATTTTTTTTATATCGGCACAATGTTTTAATTTCTAATGAGCTGGTTCCATGAAACAAGATAACATCTGGCATAAATGCCTCAATCATATCGTACAGACCATCAATACAGTGGAATTTTTGATTAATAAAACGGATACCAAAATCTTTATATTTTCTGCGTTTTACTAAAATGTTATCTTCGTTAAGGTAATCCCTGGGTTCTGTATAATATCCTTGTTTGTTGTCATTATTTTTAAATGTATAAGTAGATGCTATAATCAACACTTCGTGGCCGTCTATTTTATTTTGTCTTGGTAAAATATTTTCCTGATAGTTATAGTGATCTATGTAAAAAGCAGAGATACAACAATGCAGAATTTTCATTCCTTTATGATCCTCCACTCAATTTATAATGATTTATTAATACCTCTGGATCGAAAAAATCATTTCCATATTTTAACAGTTCTTTTTCATCCCAGTTCCACCACCCGATTCTCATCAATTCCTCAATCATTTCATCTGAAAATCTTTTTCTAATTAGCCGTGCAGGGTTACCTCCCCATATTTCATACGGACCTATATTCTTAGTAACCACAGCCCCCATTCCAATCACAGCGCCATCCGATACAGATATTCCAGATTTAATTTTAACACCATTGGCGATCCACACATCGTTGCCTATTACAGTTCTTTTATATGGATTAAACTCTTTATTTGAAAAATTTCGTTTCAGCGCATTAGAACCTTTATAGAATACTGGAGAAGTCGAGACAAAAGCGCTTGGGTGCTCTCCTCCACCGATTATGCAATCACCTGCAATGGAGCAGAAAGAACCTATTGAAGCATTAATAATTGTCGCATTATAACCAATGTATGAGTAACGTCCCACCTCAACATTTAATAACTGGCTTCCGCCGAATATTTTAACTTGTTTTTGAAACGAACAATGTTTAATAGATGTGAACCTTAGCCTTTTAAAAATTTTAGGTAAATAGTACATATTAATCCTCTTCTAATTGTTTATGATATTATCCGTTACTTTTTAAAGTCGAATATTTGATATTACTAAAAGCAAAGACAATGCCAATAAACAGCCATGCTCTTTCATTTATTAAATAAGAACTTGAAAAAAGCAACGATATCAATCCCGTTGCAAATGCACAGTAAAAAGCAGTTATAATCTGATTATTAATCAATTCTAAATGCTTAATACTTCTATATACTTTTATAAAAAAAGCGAACAAAATAGCGCCTCCAAATACGCCTCCAAATTGATACAATATTTCAAAAAACAAATTATGTGCATACTGACCACTGATTGCAGAGGAACCTGAAAAATTCTGGTTTAAAATTACTCTGTCAGCATAAAGTCCATGTGGCAGTATGATATTTCTTTTAATCTCCTCTATCAGTATCTCGTAATAACTATTCCTATTGGATAAATCAAATAGGTTCCCACTTTTTAATAAAATCAGGGTTCTCGAGGTCGAGTTTATGGAGAGCATATAATCCAGAATTTCATCTCTTGCAAAATAAACCAGTATAGCTGCAAGTGAAAAGGCGCCGCAGGCGATAAGCTTCTTATACAAAGGAAACTGAGCTAACTGAATCCATATAAAAATGATTATTGAGACAGCCATACAGGCAACGGGACCTCTCGCTCCCATAACAATTAACTGGATTGTTAAAAAAGTGGATATTATTAGTTTTAGAACTCTTCCCTGTTTTCGTTGTATCATCATAATTAATATTAGCGTTGTTGGAATTAATATATTGTATGAAAAGGTCATGTAGCCTTCCCGCATACCATATTGATCCAGACTTCCCATATTGGCATAAACAATACAATAAACTATTACCAGTACATAATATTTTTTTATTGAATTCCATAGGCCTTCATCAATTTGTATATTTCTGGCTAAATAAAACCCTACGAGACATCGGCTGATAAAAATCATACTTCCCGATAATAATAAGGAAATAACATCACTTCCATTAATAAGGAGGCTGAACAATACAAAGACAATGTATAAAATCCCCATTCCCAACAGGTTATTTACCCTTTTTTTATTACAGGCATCCATACAGACAAATAATAAAATCAATAAATAAATTCCATTTCTGCACAGGTTTGTCACCATTGTATTACCAGTAAAAATTCTAATCAGATCAATGATCATGACAGAATTTATAAAAAGACAAAATACTTCTCTTTCTATATTAATTTTCAATCGAAATGTTCCAAATTTCAGTACCATATTCTACCCTCGAATATCAATCACAAGCTAAAAATCAGTTAATATTTTTACTGTTTTTTATACACATGATATATTTACCAACGCATTTCTCACGACTGATATTTTCTTCTACGTATTTTCGTGCATTCCTGCCATACTCCTGTAAATATTCTCTGTTAGAATATAAATACTTGATATTAGAACTTAATCCCTCCCAGTCTTCAGCATGATTAAACATTCCAACCTTTTGACTATTTATTAATTTCTCCATATCAGTATCTGAATCAAAACTGGCCAAAACCGGCGTACCTGCTGCCATAATACTCCAGGTCTTACTCGGCATTGCACTGCTGCCAAACCCCTTCTTACACGGAACAATTGAAATATCGCCTAAACTATATACATAAGATACCTCTGAATACGGCTGGATCGGAAAAAAGCTAAGATTACAGAGATTAAGTTCTGCCGCCATGTTTTTATATTCTTCCTCCTGGGCTCCTTTACCAAAAATCAAGAATTTAATATCACTGTAGTCCTTCAAAACTTCGGCGGCTTTTATTATCACCTCAATATTCTGTGCATACCCCAGATTTCCCGCATAAACAACATTAAAATTTTCTCTGGATAGTCCAAACTTTTCATACATATAGTTTTGATCTTTCGGAATTGGTTTTACTACGTTTCCGTCGATCCAGTTGTTAACAATTTCTATTTTTGATTCGGGAACCCCTTTCGTCATGATGTTTGTTTTCATGTCATTAGAGATAACAATAATCTTATCCGCATTTCTATATGTAAAATTTTCAATAACTCTGCCCATTCGATATACTGCTGATCCTTTTTTTGCTATCCCGGTTCCTACCAGCGAATCCGGAAAAACATCCTGCAAATTGTATACAAAAGGAATATGCATTACTTTTTTTATGATTGCTGCTGTTGCTCCCTGAGTGGGCGGCGTGCTCTGGACAAAGATAACATCAGCTTTAGAAGATATACTTTTCAAAATAAATACTGCGTTCATTAATATATAACGAGCCGCCCGTCCAATCACGCTCTTCCCTTCTTTTGGAATGCCGATTCGATGTATTCTTAACCGGCCGTTACACCTTACTTCTACTTTATGGTTTTTATATTTATTTCGTACTTCATCGCTAACGCCTCTTGTAGGCAATGGTACAAATAAATCAACATCAATCCCGGAACCAGCCATATCCTCATAAAGATTTGTCGATAAGTATAAACTCGCTGCAACCTCTGGTTCATAATATGCGCTGAAAACGATTGCTTTTATATCACTCCCTTTATTCATATGTGATCCCTATTTCTTTTATTGCGTTTTCACATTTTTTCATTGCTTCTACCGCGGAATCAGCCTGTGCAATAACAAAGCCAATACGGTCAACGCTGCTTCTCACCTGTTTGATGTGCTCTCCTACTCCATGAACAATACTGATCTGCTTTATTCCTTCAATTTTACCAGCGTTCTGTACACCTTCTATCTTTTGTATAACCCCTTCTTTACTTTCTAAATAACGAATAGCTGAGGCTTTATAATGCTTTGTTTTATAATCTGGCGTTTCTCCAAGTGCTATTTTAATACAACACTCAACCATATTGACTCCTGTCGATAACGGCACTAAATGTGTTGTGATATTATCCCCACCAAGTCTGGCGCCTAATTCTATAATTTTAGGTCCCTCACTGGTCACTTTTATTTCCGTGTGTGAAGGCCCATTTTCAATACCGATTGATCGATTTGCTGCTACAGCCACTTCCATAATTTTCAGTTGAATATCGGCCGGCAGCATAGACGGTTGACTATGCCCCGTCTCTACAAAGTAGGGAGCACCTGTCGTCATCTTGTCTGTAATCTGAATCACGTGGCATTCCCCATCTAAGCTTAACGTTTCTACGCTTACCTCCGGCCCCTCTAAATACTCCTCAACAACTAAATCTCCAGAACGGGAATATTTTTTACTATACTCATAAGCTCTATCCACCATTTCTTTTTCATAGCTTTTAAGGAGATTTACACCTCTGCTTCCCGAATTATCTGCGGGCTTAATAATACATTGACAGCCATGTCTCTTTATTTCATTAACAGCCTTGAAATAATCTTCTTTGCTGGAGGCTTTAAAATACATTGGTATCGGTACACTATGAGAATATAACGCATCTCTCATTGCAGCTTTATTCGTCGCTTTTAATGCAGTTTCTTCAGTAACACCTGCCAATCCAAGTTCTCTCGCTACAACTGCAATTGTTCTGATTGGCATATCACTCGCCAACGTCATAATTCCATTAATACCGTGTCTTTTTGCAGCCTTTAATACTTCTAAAGTATCTGTTGTACTAATAACTTCACGATCGATTCCTTCTTCGGCAAATCCTA
The DNA here is from genome assembly GCF_024460495.1 of Hungatella sp. SL.1.14. NCBI lineage: Bacteria > Bacillati > Bacillota > Clostridia > Lachnospirales > Lachnospiraceae > Hungatella > Hungatella sp. SL.1.14. The sequence continues at coordinate 9,452 of NZ_JANFYJ010000040.1, forward strand.
CTGCATTGGGATCCATATCAACTGCAATTACAGACAATCCCATCTCTTTCGCTTTTTTTATAGCGGGTAATTGTAATATGCCAGCCCCTAAAATCATAATTTTTTTCATTGCTTTTTTGCCCTCTCAGCCTTTGTCAACCCGATAGATATTTTTACGAAAGAGTACCGTTTTTACTGTCATGCAAATTATCTTTACGTCGAAAAGAAACGACATATGTTCAACATAGTAAATATCGTTTTTCAGTTTTTCTTTCGTACCTACTGCATTACGATTAATTGCCTGATTATAACCTGTTACTCCAGGACGAACTTTAAGTATTTTCCTTTCTTCCTCACTATACTGACTGAAATAGGAAGCACTATCAGGCCTTGGACCAATCAATGCCATATCTCCTTTTAAAATATTAATCAGCTGGGGTGTTTCATCAATACTTGTCTTCCTCGCAAACTTTCCAAATTTTGTAACCCTTGGATCATCCACGGAATTATAAGTTGACCCATCTTCAAGGCGTAGGTCCGGTGCATTCATTTTCATACTGCGCAGTTTGTACATCTTAAATGGTTTACCAAATCGCCCAGTACGATCCGCCAGGTAAAAAACCGGTCCGCCGTCTTCCAGCTTAATACAAATAGCGGATGCAAGCAGAATGATTCCCAAAAACGGCATTCCTATCAAAGCAAGTATAAAATCAATTACCCGTTTTACTTTTATATACATAGCTCAACTCCTCAGGCTGTAACATATTAATAATGAAATAATTCTTTATACTTTCCGGCATCAATATCTTTTTTATAATCTCTCATCATAACTTTAAAATCTGCATATTCTGGAACAAATCCAAAATCTCTTTTTGATTTTTCCATAGAAAACAGATATGATGGTGTACTATTCAGTATCTCCGGTTTATAAACAACTCTTGATTTTTTATCTGGACTCAAAGCAAATAAATCCGCAATTACTTCTGCCTGTTCCTGTAATGTTACACCTCTCCCAGATGTCATATTATAAAGGCCACTGGTCTTTTCACTCTGCATTGCTAAATAGAATGCATGAGCCACGTCTTTTACGTATACGACATCCCTGCTTAAATCCTTATTTCCAAAAACAGTGATATCCTCTCCAACAGCTGCCTTATCCATAAAAATCTGAAGTCCGGACTTGACATAGGTGCCGTTGATAAATAATGATCCATGGGGCCCCACGCCATAAACGGGAGGAAGACGGAAACAGGCATTTTTCATACCATGCTGCTGATTATAGTATTCCATAACATCGCAGGCTGCATTTTTCGACATCACATAAATTGCATGATCGCCTGTATAAAGTCCTCCCCGAGGTTCTTCCTCTGTTAATGCCCGATCCGCGGTCCACGATTTTCTGACATCGGCGTAGGAGGAAGTTGAAATTACCCTTTTAATTTTATTTTTTCTGCAGTACTCCAATACATTAATTGTACCTATTGTATTTATGTTAAAATAATCGGCTGCATTTTCATCTTCATCCAAATTTACCTGTGCATTTGCAGGCAATAGTCCAGCTAATAAAATTACACCTTCCACCCCGTGCCTGGGAAGTTCTTCAAAATCTTCTTTTCGAACAAGATCCAGATTTTTATAACACACGTTTCTATTTTCATAATATGAGCGAAATTTATTGTTACGCCCAGTAACAAGTACTTCACACCCCTGTTTCAGAAATTCTTCAACGGTATGAACTCCAATAAAGCTAGATGCACCGATAATAATATACATAGACGGTCTTCCTCCATAATATTTACACTATATTTTCTGTTACTACAGTCCTAAAAATTTCCATGACATATTCCACATCCTGATCCGTCAATCTTGTATGAAGAGGAAGACTAATCAAATTATGATAATAATCATAGGCATTCGGAAAGTCTTTGATATCCCACCCCAAGGCTTTATACGCTGACATCATAGGCAACGGCTTATAGTGCACGTTAGCAGCAACACCTCGTTCTGCAAGCTTAATTATGATCTCATTTCTTTTCTCAATACTGATTTCCGGAATTCTTACCATATAAAGATGACCGGAACTGCGATAGTCTTCTCCGTAATGTTCCAGATGCTTTATGCCCATTTCATCACACATGGCATCATATTTTACAATAATTTCTTTTCTTCTTGCCAACATCGCGGGATACCGTTCCAACTGTTTCAAACCAATGGCTGCTGTAATATCTGTCATGTTGCATTTATACCAGGCACCAACAATATCATATTCCCAGGCGCCAAGTTGAGTTTTTGCCAGCGCATCTTTTGACTGGCCATGAAGTGAAAACAACTGATACTGGTGATATATCTCCTCATCGCTGACTGAAGGTATGGAACGCCAGGTAGATGCACCACCTTCTGCCGTTGTAAAATTTTTTACTGCATGAAACGAAAAGGACGTAAAATCTGCTATTTCACCTGCCATTTTACTATGCCTGCAAGCCCCTAATGCATGTGCGCAGTCAGCAACAATAGCTACTCTGCCGATTGCTGCCTGTATCTTATTTTGGGGCCTGAAAATATTTTTTTTATTTTCAGCCACTTGAAAAATGCGCTCATAATCACAAATAATACCGCCAATATCTACCATAACAATTGCTTTTGTTTTCTCTGTTATAGCCGCTTCTACGGCCTCATAATCCATCTCTGTACTATTTGGCTGTGAGTCTACAAAAATAACCTTTGCTCCCACATGTAATACTGCTGACGCAGAGGCTGTATATGTATAGGCTGGCACTATGACCTCATCCCCCTCACCAATTCCAAGAAGACGAAGATTCAATTCTTCTGCTGCTGTGGCAGAATTTAAGCACACAACCCTGTTTGTATGGCAATACTCTGCCAGATTTCTTTCTAATTGCTTTGTACGAGGGCCAGTAGTAATCCAGCCGGAGCGCATTGCTTCACAAACTTCTGCAATTTCCAGTTCACTGATATCCGGCGGGCTAAATAAAATATTTCTTTTTTCCATTTCTTTTCCTTCTTTGATCTAAAATTTCATTCCTAATTTTTCTCCAGGATCTCCAATCCAACCTCCACTCTCTGTATTTTTCCAAACATAACAAGTTCCAACCATGCCTTTCGCCTGTGTCTGTCTATCTTACAGATAGCGCCTTCCAGCTCTTTTAAAGGTCCCTCCAGTATTTTCACTTGATTATCTGCAATTAAGCCTTTTGATATGATTACGATCTGCTCTTCTTTACCCAGCCTTTTTAAAATGGCTATTTCCTCCGAAGTTAATGGAACAATTGCACTGCCAGTTCCCAAAAGTTTTGTAAGACCTGTAACTCGTTTCAATTCTTCGAAAAGTAAATCCACATCCTGGCTGTCAGCAAATACGTAACCTGGGAACAGCGGCATCATTTCCTTATGCCACTGCCCCATATAGCGCTTTAATTGTTCCTGATAAGGTATAAAGCACCGTTCCATTGCATGATGGTCAACCAGCCTCTCACATTGCTTTCGCACAGATTCCTCTGTTCCAGTCCTTACCTGTATCACATACCACATTGCTTAAATCCCTCGATTTCTCCTTCTCACTCTGAAATATGTCAACAAAACCTTTTATTTTCTGAAATTCCACCTCTCAGGGCGTGCTTCGCCACTCCGTCATCATACAGGCGGATACTTAACAACTCCTTCTGACATCCAAACACACTAAAACGCGGCAAAGCGACGATTTTAGTTAATTGGAATTTGTTCTGCTAAAATGATACTCCGGTATAATCTTCTGAACCAGATCCCTCATCTCCGAGGTTTCCTTCCATGCCGCCTCGTCCAGTTCTGACAGCTGCTGTTCGAATTTCCCATAATCCATCTCAATCGGCTTCCCAATAAAGATCCGGCTGTTCTTCGTCCCCTGCAGCCCTTCTTCCGCCATCAAAAGCTCTTCATACATCTTTTCTCCCGGGCGCAGCCCTGTAAACACGATGTCAATATCTTTATATGGCTCGTATCCGGACAGCCGGATCAGGTTCTCTGCCATATCCAGAATTTTTACGGGTTCCCCCATATTAAGGACAAAGATTTCTCCGCCCTTCGCATAAGCCCCGGCCTGCAGCACCAGGCTTACCGCCTCGGGAATCGTCATAAAATACCGGATAATATCCGGATCTGTAACTGTGACCGGACCGCCATTTTCGATCTGCTTTTTAAATAACGGGATCACGCTTCCATTGCTTCCCAGAACGTTGCCAAACCGCACCGCGACGAATTCTGTACTGCTCTTGCTGTTGCACATCTGAATTACCATTTCACAGAGGCGCTTGCTGGCCCCCATGATATTGGTCGGATTAACCGCTTTGTCGGTGGAAATCAGGACAAAGTGTTTCGTACCGTATTTCATGGCCGCCCTGGCAGTCTTATACGTGCCTATGACATTATTTTTTATTGCTTCGTTAGGGCTGTCCTCCATCAGCGGAACATGCTTATGCGCCGCAGCATGGTATACGACGTCCGGCCGGTATGTTTCAAAAACTGAATTCAGCCGGTTCGTATTTCTCACCGACCCGATCAGTGTGACAAGATCCAGTTCCGGACAGTTCCGCTTTAATTCCTGCTGTATTTCATAGGCGTTATTCTCATACATATCAAAGATTATCAGACGCTTTACCCCGTGCCCGGCCAGCTGTCTGCACAGTTCGCTGCCGATTGACCCGCCGCCTCCGGTCACCATGACGACTTTGTCTTTTACGTATTCCATAATCTCATCTAAATTGACCTTAATCGGTTCTCTTCCTAACAGGTCATCAATCTCAACATCCCGGAGTTTGGATATACTCACTTCTCCGCTCATCAATTGATACAGCCCAGGAAGAATCTTCAGACTGCATTTTGTCTGCTGACATATTTCCAGGATCTTTTTCCGCTCTACGCCGGTTACCGTGGGAAGTGCAATATAAATCTCATCAATCCTGTACTTCTCTGCCAGTTCAGGGATCTCCTCCCTCGTCCCCCGGATCGGAACGCCGCTAATATATTTTCCGTTTTTATTGCGGTCATCATCAACGATACAGACCGGAATCCCCGGTGCTTTTTCGCTGTTGTTTAATTCTTTGATCAGAAGAGTTCCCGCCTGGCCGCCGCCGACGATCATAATCCGCACCGCATCCTCACGTTTTCTTCCCAGATGCCGCCCTGCCATCCGCAGCGCCCGGTAGCTCATCCGGCTGATCCCGACAACTGATGTCATAAACAAAAGCCATAATATGTGATAGCTTCTCGGTACTTCAATGTTCAGGAATTTCATACCAATGATCTGAAGAATAAACGTTACGCCACAGGCCGCAACGATGGATTCCAGTTCGACAATCCCGGCGCTGCTCCACATAATGGAATACAGGCGAAATATCGCGAACACCAGAACGGTTGTGACCGTCAAAATCACGCTGTATGATGTGACCGCGCTTATATATTGTGAGGGTATGGATTTTGCAGACAAATCAAACCGGATCCAAAGAGCTAAAAATGAGCAGATCTGAATCATACAGATGTCATAGATAAGAAATAGTAACGAACGAAACCATTTATTTGCTATAATACGTGTCTTTATCATTTTTTCCCTTTCGTATCCTACTTGCGCCGTCTGGAACGTTTTACCTGATTTTCTTCGCCGCCGGCAGCTGCCGTTTTCATTTCTGTTTTTTCTTCACTTTTCTCTGCTCTACCGCGGCTCCCACCGTCTCCGTATCCAGAGTATTTTCCGTAATTTTTACCATAATATTTATTGTAGTACCCACCGTAATATCCCTTACTCTCCTGGTTCACCTTATTAAGAACCGCTCCCAGAATCCGGCATCCGCTCTTTTCCAGCTGCCCCTTTACCTTCTGAACCATCTTATAACTGATTACTCCGCTCTCCACAACGATCACTGATCCATCCACATTTTTCGCAATAATGGCCGCGTCAATGACACTGCCCAAAGGAGGGGAATCAATCAAAACGTAATCATAATGTTCTCGCGCGCCGCAGAGCATCTCTTCAAATTTCGCATTTCCCAAAAGTTCTGCCGGATTTGGAGTGGAAGGACCGGCGAAAATTATGTCCATATTTTCAATATTAGTCCGATATGCAACGTTTTCAGCTGATTCCTGACCTACGAGATAATGGCTCAGTCCTCTTGTCTCCTGATCAACCCGGTAATGGCCCATCAATACGGATTTGCGCATATCTGCGTCCAAAAGAAGCACCCGTTTCCCATCCTCCGCGAAGGATCGGGCCAGCTGAAATACGACTGATGTTTTGCCCTCATTGGGAATCGTACTGGTAAACAGGATGACCCGCTGAGCATCTCCACAGAATGTGATATTGGTTCTCAGGGTTTTAAACGCTTCGTTGGCACGGAAATCCAGCCGCGGCAACTTCTTAAATTCTACTTTCTGCATCTACTCCACCGCCCTTCTGCCCCATCTGCTCTTTTTCTTTTTTCTTCGTTCATTTTCTTCAAATTCCGGTATCTGGCCCAGAGTATTCAGATCAAGATAACGTTCTATATCTCCGGCATTCCGGATACTGTCGTTCATCAGATACAGCAGAATGATAATGCCGGCGGCAGCGATTCCGGCCGCCAGACCTCCGAGCACCGTATTCTTTTTTACATTCGGGCTGGAAGGTACGGTCGGAAGATTTCCCGTTTCTACAATTTTCGGGGGCACTGAGTCCATAATTTCGGCAATGCGTGCCACAGAAACAGATGCCACCTCATCGGCAATAGCCCTGGCGGTTTCTGGATTTGTATCTTTGGCTGAAATAGTCAGAATTCTTGTATCGGTCGGATTGTTGACCGTAATTTTCCCATTTAACTGCTGATATCCCAGGTTTAATCCCAGGTTTTCCGTCACCTGCTCAAGAACCGGGCGGCTGGTTACCAGCACTTTGTAATCCTTTGTCAGCTGTGTTCCCAGCTGAAGATCTGACAGGGATGTAATGTTATTCGTTTTATTTAATATGTAAATCATAGTTGAGGAGGTATAAACCGGTTCCACCAGGGTCGTGGTATATAACATGGTGGCCGCCGCCCCAATAACAACCGCCAGAATCATAATCCACAGCCTTCTCTCCATTACCCAGAAAAGCTGAAGTAAATCAATCTCTATCTCATCATCTCTTGTATCTTTCATTGTTCTCCCTCTGCAATTCTTATAGTATCCGGTCCTCCAGTACTATGGCCGGATTTTCGTAAAGCACCCGCTCAACCAGGCTGCAATCGCAGTGCCGCTCCATCCATTCCACCGCCCTTTTCATACACGGCGGCTTGTTGTCCGCACCGTGTGCATCCGTGGAAATCAGCTGCACATAGCCGGCTTTCATTAAGTTCCTGTACCAGAGCAGCCGCACACTCGGAATCTGCGGCATCAGGCACTCTGTGTTCATCTGAATTACGATACCCAGATCCCGCAGTTCCTCAATTCTGTCTAATTTGGGGTACAGGCAGTTATAACGTTCCACATGCGCCAGCACCGGAATAAATCCCGTCCGCACAACGTGAGAAAGCCCCTGAAACATATCCTGGTATCTTACCCCCTGATAGAATTCCAGAAGCACGTACTTGGTATCTGCAATTGTTAAGATCTCTCCCTGCTTCAGCAGCTCCTCCACGCCGGAAACATAGAGTACTTCATTGCCGCAGTAATACTTAATCCCCTCAATCCCTGCATTTTCAGCAGCTTCCCTGATCTCTTTCATCCGTCTCAATATAACTTCCTTCTCCCCGGACAGCTTTCCCGGTGTATAATGAGGGGTAAAAACAATATGGCGGATTCCTTCCTCGCACGCAATCCGAACAGCACGCAGAGATTCCTCTAAAGAGATGGCGCCATCATCTACGCCATAGAGCAGATGACAATGAAGATCAAACAGGTTGAAGGGCATTTTTACCCCCCCCCCCCCGAAACGATCTTGATAATCATTCTTATCTCTGTTTTTTCTTTTTCTCATTCCGCTCATGCCATCCTCTCCCATTTCATCTTTGGTACTTGATACATCTGGATATATAGAAAGTCATAACTGCAAGACAACAGCCTATGATTCCGATCATAAGGACACTGTATGCGGCCTGGACTGACATATTTCGGACAAATTCTTTCATGTAAGAGGGTTTTGCCCAAGCAGTCCCGGTTCCGCCAAATCTTCCAATCAGAAGTCCGATGTTTACCAGGCTGATAAAACCTCCGGCAAGACTGCCTCCGATTCTCTTTACCGCCCGGTAACTGGAGCGGCTCAGACAGATCAGTTCCGCGGTTCCCAGCCCAGCTACCAGAACGGCGCCGCCCATTAAAGCGGGAAACCAAAGCAGGAATCCCTGTGTCTTGCCGCGCCACCACTCCATACCGGCCCAGTTCATCTGTTTCACACAGCGTGCTTCCAGACCTTCCAGAAGATTCCGGACTCCTGTCCTGACTGCTTCTGAGCCCGGATATTTTTTTTCGTAATACTCCATTACAGAAGTCCGGAATGTTTCAAAAACGCCGGACAGTACAGGAGTCTGTGAATCGCCCTCAAGTGCTGCCTTCATATATTGCCTGGCCGTCAGTACTACATTAGAATACTTTACCGTGTCCTCAACCTCAGAGTTCTCCAGCTTGTTTTCCGGCACTCCGGCGAGATACATGGTCATAACCGTCTCCCGTTTCATATCGTCATAAACCGCCTGGTACCAGGAGGTCTTTTCGATCTGATTCATTACCGCCTGTTCGGAAAAAGTTCCCACACGCAGCGCGGCATACATTCCTGACAGGAGACATGCTGCAGCTGTCATAAAAATCACTGCCGTCTGCATCACTTTTCTGATCTTTCGCCGGTGTCTCAGTCTCCGTCCTCGGACGGTTACGGCCAGAGCCATTGATAAAAGCACAGTACAGACGGATTCAAAAATCATAAGAAGGCGGTAAAAAGACGGATTCAGCAGGCTCAGCCACGAGCTCGGCTCAGTGAGGCTGGCTTCCCCGGTCTGTCCGATATCTGTTTCGTATTTGTGGTTCCAGCCCTTATCCGGCACAATGCCGCGCGGCACCTGGAACACGACGGAAGCACTTTCTTTCTCTTCCAGGATTTCTTCCGAAGGAGATTCCTGTTCTGCTCTTTTTTCTTCCTGAGAAGCTGTTTCAGAGGCTGTAACCGGATCCCCGTCTGACTGCTTCCCACTGCTGTCCACTTCATAGAGATAGCCTTCCATCACGCCGCGTTCCACACTGCCATACATCTCTTTGGCAGCAGCAGCGCAGGTATCTGCGCTCAAATCCACATCATCCCTGCTTAAATACGCAGTCAGCTGATCAAGATAGGTCTGTTTAGCCCGGTATTTTTTTCCGTTCCATTCAAATGTCCCCTTTGCCTTTGCCACCAGCTCCTGCTCACTGGCATTTAACCCTGCGGCATAGCTGGCCGACGGTGTTATCAGAAAAAATAAAAGCGACAAAAAAAACGATAAAAGGATAAGTGTTAAAAATTTATATCCGCGAATCATCACAATATTTCATCACTCAATTGACTGTAACGGAATATACCAGGGTTCCGTCTTCATAGCCATAATCGAGTGTTCCGGAATAGGATACCGTCACCGTGTAGGAACCTCTGGCCTGGGAAAAGCTTCCGCTTCCCGAAAATCCCAGACTTCTGGCCGCTCCCACCAGATCGCTCGTATCATGAACCACCGCACTTCCTCCGGGACCGCTGATCGTTACTTCGTTGATATATCCGGAAGACAGAAATACTCCAAAGACAGACTGTGCCGCCGGAAGTCCTTCCACCATTGTCGAAACAGCGACAGGCGTCACACTGATACTCTGTACGCTGACCGAGGCACTTACGATATGTTCGCTTGCACTCGTCTGATTTACAGCTTCTCTGATATCACTCTCCACTACGTCTCTCACCCGAATTTTTTCTTTCGATGAACTGCTGTCCGAACTACTGGTCTGGTTTCCATTTCCAGACCATACCTGCGCAGTGGAAACTGGCGGTGCGGATCCCACCGTTCCATTTTCCGTAAAATGATAGACAACTCCGTCAATTTCCTTATCTCCTGCAAACAGAGCTCCGCTTGGTTCCATAAAATATACTTTCTGATCTACTTTAATCAGGCCAGTCTGCATCGCACCATTGTAGGAAAGGAAATACCACTTGCCATCCGGATCCTGATGCCATCCGGTTTTCATCGCACCTGAGTCGGTGGCCAGAAAATACCACACACCATTAGTATCCTGGAACCATCCGGTCTGCATAATTCCGTTCTGGTTAAAATGATACCAGCGTCCGTCTGTATCCTGGAACCATCCGGCCGCCTGATACTGTCCTTCCGCAGACAGATAGCGCCACCCTTCTCCAGTTAAGTTCCAGCCCGGTGTCTGCGCGTAGACGGCTGCCGCCGCGCTGATGCCAAGCCCCAGTGTAACAGCTGCAAGTTTCCATGTTTTACCTTTCATTTTTCTCCTCCTGCTTCTGCTTTGAGCGGATATCGGGCCCCGTTGGTTGACCGGGCTTAAGGATTGCTCTCTTTGCCTCTTCTTTTGATTGAAATTTTGTACTCGCAATTACCCCGTCCGCATTACTTAAATATCTTGCTGCGTCGCTCCATTCCCGGAGCGTGTACTCTTCCTCCTGAATCTCTCTTATGACAGAACAGCAGACAGCCCTCCATGCCGGCTGCTTTAAGTCCGATAAATACAGGCAGCCAGTCTTTTTCCACAGATCGTCCAGGAGTCCGGTTTTTTCCCTCCCAATTTTACTCATTTGTCAGATTCCTCCGCCTCAGTGATGCAATATTGCGCTTACTGTCTGCGTCGGTATTCTAACCTGGTTAAGAAAATATTATCTTTATTAGGTTCACAACATAATACACATTATGTTGTGATAAGCATACAGCAACAAAGTTTCATTGTCAATATACGAAACGGCATTTTTTTGGAATCTGTAAGGCTTTGCGGTAATTTAAAATATTAAGATGAGGTCTGCGCATTGACAGCGGCGTTTATTCCGGCTCGAAAAGTGGCCGGAAAACACCAAGGCGCGGCCTTTTTTACTACATATTGTGTAATATGTAGTTTACTGAATAAAAATCTTGACATAAAAATCTGCGAGCGGTATAATTGTCACAACATAATGTGTATTATGTTGTATTTTTATATTATTAAATCCATTTCTTCTAATTGTCTTTCATATTCAAAGCTGCTCGTCATCGTATAAATCCTTGTCGTTTCAATACTGCTGTGCCCCAGAATATCCGCCAGATGCACAATATCCTTTTGCTTTCCATAATAAGTTCTTGCAAACAGGTGACGCATATTATGAGGAAATACTTTACCGTGGGAGATATTTGCCTTTTCACACAGCTTATTCATCTCCGTCCAGACATTGCTGCGGTCTATGGGTTTTCCCGACCGGGTAATAAAGATGCTTCCTGACTGAATCTCATGCTTGAAGCAGTATTCCCTGAGTTTTTCTTTCAGCTTTACAGGAATTAAGATGATTCGTTCCTTTCCCTTGCATGAGACGCTGGCATATCCGCTCAGCAGCGATTCCACCGTTATATTTTGCAGTTCACTGATTCGTATTCCCGTTCCGCAGATGGTTTCCATGATCAGCGCCAGCCTCTCCTTTTTATCGTACCGCGCGGTCTCTACCAGCCTGATATATTCTGCCTTGGTCAATTCCCGGCTCTGATCGGTAAAGATCCGTTTTTGAATCTTCAAAAGCCTGACGTGGCAGTCTGTTTTCCCGTAAAATGTGAGGAAACTGTTTACTGCCGTCAAATAGGAATTTACGCTGGCAGGCTTATACTTTTCCATTAGTTCCATCTTGTAGTCCATGGTACTTTCTTTCGTTATCTCATTTCCTGCTCCTTCACGGGTTTTCAGGAACTGAAGATACTTGCCGGCGTCGCGCAGATATTTGTTGATTGTTGATTTGCTTTTTTCGTTGTAAACGAGATATTTTCGATACTCTTCCATCAACATGACCACATCCAGTTTCTTCTCCATTTGCCTACTCCTTTTCTTTTTTACTGTTTATGCAATATTTTTACCAATTGCTAAAGAAAATATTATATGGTCAGTGAAAATAAAAAAAGCACGCCTGTTCTTTTACAATAACCAGATCTGTACAATCTGCCCAAAACCATTGACTTTCTCCCGGTTATTTGATAAATTTTTATTAACATAAATAATACTGTTCCGCTCGCAGGCTGCCAATCGGTGGGATCAGTCCGGAGCAGCATGGCAGGGTTAAAAACCGGATTCTGTCTGATTTACATGCCGCCATTATGATTAAGTGAAAGGGGTATACTACCCATGATGAACCAAAGAATACACGATGAATTTCTAAAGATTCTGGCTGAAGAACTGATACCCGCCATGGGCTGCACCGAGCCGATTGCGCTCGCCTATGCCGGCGCCAGGGCAAGAGAAGTGCTGGGCTGCCTGCCCGACAGAGTCATCGCTCACTGCAGCGGCAACATGATTAAAAATGTCCGGTGCGTCACGATTCCCAACTCGGAACATATGGTTGGCATCGAAGCCGGCGTCATGCTTGGAATTGTCGGAGGCAATGCCTCGAAATGTATGGAAGTTTTAGAAGACTTAACCGATGAGGACAGGAAGACCGCATCTGCCATGCTGAAAGACGGGGTCTGTACCGTGGAATATTTAGATTCCGAGATTCCGCTGCACATCATTCTGGAACTGCATAAGGATGCTTCCGTGGTGACGCTGGAGGTTCGTTATGATCACACCAACATCACCAAAATCACCAAAGACGGCGAAGTACTTTTCAGCTCCGACCATATGGAAGGGGGATGCAGTCTGGCGGACCGCAGTCTGCTCTCCGTCGATAATATCAAGGATTTTGCGGATCAGGTGCCGCTTAAGGATATCCACGAGCTGCTTGACCGTGTCATCATTCATAATATGAACATTGCCTATGAAGGCATGGCCGGAAACTACGGTCTGGGCATTGGAAAGATTATCAAGGAATCCTATCCGGATGGTGTGGCTGTCCGTATGAAGGCCTATGCAGCAGCCGGATCAGAGGCGAGGATGGGTGGCTGTGACATGCCGGTTATCATCAATTCCGGAAGTGGGAATCAGGGGATCGCTTCCTCCGTTCCGGTGATCGTCTACGCCCGGGAGAACAATATCTGCCAGGAGCGCTTATACCGCGCCCTCGCATTTTCCAGTCTGCTGACAATCTACCAGAAGGAATTTATCGGGAAGCTGTCGGCCTTCTGCGGCGCCGTATCCGCTTCCTGTGCATCGGGAGCCGCCATCACCTACTTAGTAGGCGGAACGCTGGAACAGATTAAGAATACCATTGGTAATGTTCTGGCCAATATTCCCGGCATTATCTGCGACGGCGCCAAGATCTCCTGTGCCGCCAAGATCGCCACGAGCCTGGATGCAGCCATGATGGCTCACTATCTCGCCATGAATAATAAAGCCTACCAGCCGGACAGCGGCATCCTTCAGGAGGACGCGGGTGAAACCATCAGCTGCGTGGGATATATCGGAAAAGAAGGTATGAAACAGACAGATAAAGAGATTATCAAGATTATGCTTCAGTAATACAGCAAAGACAGCCCGCCTGCAGGACTCCTTTATATAAGGAAAGTTCCCGCGGCGGGCTGATTTTTATTTATAATATACGAATGCAGAAGGGCATCTGTATCTCATTTATGCTTCTTCCAGTTCCCTGTTAATCCGGTTTCTCATCTGAATCATCCAGAACTCCGACTTCGGATACTGCTTAAACGTGATCGGTTCTGCCAGATCTTCTTCCAGCATGGAAATAACGTACGCTCTCCCCTTCTTTTCCGCCAGCTGCTCCATGGCTCTCACATCCTGCATCGTATGGCACATGACCATCATACGGACAGATTCCTCCGGTTTTCCGTCCGCTCCCGGATACACCAGAAACGAATCTCCGGACGGAAAGGCTCCGTCGGCATCTGTGGAACGGTAGGGATCCAGCTTCGTTAAGGAGTACTGGGAATTGTAAAAATTGTACCCCCAGTGAAGAATTCCTTCCATGGCATATCGAAAGATCTGTGCACCGTATATCCGGCATCTGGCGGACGGCATGGCCATAAATCGGTTGCTGACCAGGAAATCCTGTGCCGTACAGTAGTAACTCCACAGAGGTGTTACCCCAGCCTCCAGAAACGGTTCGATATGGTCGCTGGAACACACCGGGCAGTCAATCTCACTTTCCCGGCAGATATCAAGGCTGGAGACGGCATCCATGATCACAAAATCCTTTAAGTAAGGCGCAACGGATTCTCTCGCCTGCTTATAGGACAGAAGATGCTGCGGTTCCGGCTCATCCGATATGTGAAATCTGGTAACTGCGGCAATTCCCAATTCCCGCAGTTTTTCCGTCAGTTTCGGAAGATAGGCTTCCAGAAAGCGGGTATAGCGTCCTCCTACGGCCGGGTCCTCCCAGCCGAACAGTTTTATCTCCTTCCCGTTCTCTTCGGCCATGATCTTCGGAGGATGAACGGCTCCCCACTGGGTGAAGAGGTGGGACATCTCAAAATAGACCATGCCGCAGGACAGGCACATGGTGACCCAGCGCTCCAGCCTGGCAAAGTCAAATTCATAGCTGCCATCCGGAAGCACGTTTACTCCCACCAGCTGAATCGTGGTCCGATCTCCGCCGGGCGCCGTGTCGAGAGGCGGGGTAAACTGCGGAGTCAGGATCATATTGCAGCCTCTGGCTGCGGCAGCCGCGATAAAATTCTCCATGATCTTCCAGTGCTCTTCAGAAAACACAGGCACCCGGTAATAATCGGCAAGACAGTCTCCATGAAACCACTCCGTATGAATGAGCCGCTGCGGTCCAAGAACTGTCTGATACACCTGTATGGAGGTTTCCCTCCGGCACAGTTCCTCCCCCTCCGGCGATACGAATACTACCGCAAAAGGAAATTTCCCATACGGACCGTTTTCCGGAATCTCCATATCAATCCACAGGCTTTTAAACTGTCCCGGTGTAAATGTGACACAACCGCCAGCCGGTTCCGTCAGCAGATCCGGATACATTCCCGGCCGGGTGCACAGGTAATTGCTGTCCACACGGCTGTTTACCGGGCGTATGGATGGAACCGGAACGATCTCTCTGATGCGGCAGTATTGCTCCACCGGTGATTCCACCCTTACCACCGCGGCTGAATTTCCTTCACCGCCACAGGTATATGCTGCCACAAAGCTGAATGTCTCCCCACGCAGCATCGTAAAAACGCTGCAGCACGGGTCTTCTTCCGGCTCCTGTCCCGGCCATACTTTCGTCAGAGCACTCATCAGTTTTATCTGGTAATTCTTATCACGTCTCATCTGTCAATCCTCTTCTTTTATTTCAATCCACATTTTGAACCCATGAATCCTCGCTTATTTTTTTAAGCCTTTTCATCACATCTGCACATATTCCGCATTCTCTTCCGGAAAACGGGCACAGACCTCCCGCTGCCAGCCATGAAGAAGCATCCGGAGCCGTGCAGCCGTCTCCGGCATCTTTTCACAGAGATTATTCGTCTCGCTGAAATCCGCTTTCAGATCGTAGAGTTCTCCGCGGCCATCCTCAAAGAACTCAATATATTTATAATCTCCCATAACCACCGAGGAAGCAGGGGTTCCGCCCTGATTTCCATAGTGGGGGTAGTGCCAGAAAATCGGTCTTTCAGGCATGGGATTCCCAGACAGCAGCGGTACGATGCTTCTTCCATCTATGGGAATTCCTGCTTTTTGCGGTACGCCCGCCAGTTCCAGGAATGTAGGATAGAAATCAGGGGTAGTCACCGGTACGTCGCATCTGCTCCCCGGAGCCACACGGCCCGGATACTTTACAATCAGCGGAACTCTGGTACCTCCCTCATAGACCCAGCCCTTTCCCTCCGAAGCGGGCAGATTACAGGTAGGCGAGCCCTCGCTTGTGGCTAATCCGCCGTTGTCAGAGGTAAATACGACCACGGTATTCTCCTCTTCCCCGCACTCCCGAAGCGCCTCCAGCAATCGTCCGATATTTTGATCCAGATTCCAGATCATTCCCGCGTAGGACGGGTCCGACTGGATCACTCTTCTGACCACCCGGCGGCCCTTCTTATCCTCTGTATGGTGGAATTCGCCTTCCACCAGAGCCGTCTCCTTATCGAGCCCCAGCTCTCTCGCCTTCTTTTCAAAACGCGCCCGGTCCTCATCCTTAACCTGAATCGGGGTATGTACGGCATAATGGCACAAGTTCATGTAAAATGGCTTCCTGCTGCCGCAGGCCTGCCGTTCTCTCAGCAGACGGACCGCCTCATCTGTGATCCTGTCTGTTAAATACTCTCCTTCCGGTCCCTCAGAAAGCGTCTCGATTCCATAGGGACTGAAGTACCCGTCATGGGGATGGCCCCAGGAACAGCCGCCTATATTGACATCAAAGCCGAAATGTTCCGGGTAAAACTCTCTTCCGCCCAGATGCCATTTTCCCACATGCCACGTATCGTATCCCGCATCCTTTAATGCCTGGGCGATCGTATATTCCCCCTCCGGCAGATGCTTGATGTACGGGGCGTCGATCAGTTTCCCCTTTAAGGGGTGGGACGTTCCTTCCATGTCAATCCAGTCCGTCACACCCAGCCTGGCCGGATATTTTCCGGTTAAACAGCTGGCTCTCGACGGAGAGCATACCGGGCAGGAGGCATAGGAATTGGCAAACACCATTCCCTGCCTGCACAGCCGGTCGATATTCGGCGTCTCATAAAACGTGCTTCCGGTACAGGCCAGATCCCGCCAGCCCATATCGTCCATAAAGATAAATAAGAAATTCGGTTGTACTGCCATCATTCTTCTCCTCCGTTTTTTGGTGGTGCTGCATTGGCTTTACGTCCCCACCGGGCCATATACATCTGTACGTACAGCATAAATACCGGGTCTGCACAGCTGTCCCGAGCCGGTGACGCCTTCTCTCACCCCGTCAACAGCAGGATCCGCATACTTGAGGAACCAGGTTTCCATCCGCTTTTTAAGCTCCAGAACCTTCGCTTCGTACTCCGGCATGCCATAAAGATTTCTTGTCTCCCCCGGGTCATCGGTAAGATGATACAGCTCGTGCGCTCCATAGGGGTATCTGTGAATATATTTCCATTCCCTGTCCCGGATCATCCGCACCGGCCCATACTCGTCAAAAATGACGATTTCCCCGGTCCGCGTCTCTTCCTTCCCCGAAAGCAGTCCGCAGAAGCTCTTCCCAGGAAGGCCTTCCGGGAAGCGGCCGGACAGTCCCGTCAGTTCCAGCAGCGTTGGGAATAAATCGTATGCGCTTACTAATTCACAGCATACACTCCCCGGCTTAATAAAGCAAGGCCAGGATATGATAAACGGCACTTTCACTGCTGATTCGTACATATTCATGGGAAAGGTTCCGTTCCCCTTTCCCCAGATTCCATGCTGTCCCATGCTCATCCCATTATCGGCGGAGAAGATCACTATCGTGTCCTCTGTCAAATGCCTCTCTTCCAGAGCATCCAGAATCCTGCCCACCTGTTCGTCCATGGCGCTTACGGCGGCAAAATACCCCCGCAGATTCTCCTTCCTCTTTTCCGTGCCATAGACCGGCCCGGTCAGCAGATCGGGATGGTCCGGGATATCCGGTATGGAGGCAAAGTCACAGTTCTCGTAATAATCAATCCATTTGGCCGGATGGTGCTCCTTTCCCCATGGGGCGTGGGGCGCAGTAAAGTTGACGGCCAGGTAGAAGGGCTCTTCGCTCTCCGCCAGCTCGTCTAAGTAGTCCAGAGCCTTATCGGCAAAGAGCTCCGTCACGTATTTCCCATGCTCCACCGTAATCTCCCCGTGATCCACAATATCCGGGTGATAATAACAGCATCCGCCAAGGCCGATGGTATACCATTTTTCAAATCCGTGCTGGGGCGTCACGCTGTCCCCCAGATGCCATTTACCGGCCAGGGCACAGTGATACCCTTCTTCTGCCAGAATGTCTGTATAGGCCGTCTGCCCTTCTAAGTAGGCGATGGGCTTCCTCTCATTTTTGTAACCATCCGCATAAGGGTTTTCCCTTCCCTGGGCGGCAAATTTATCCGCGTCCACGCTTCCGCTTCTGATCCAGTCCAGGACGCCGTGGCCCGACGGAATCTTACCGGTGAGAAGCGACGCCCTGGCTGGTGAGCAGACCGGCGAGGCACAGAAGAAGTTGTCAAAACGCATCCCCGAAGCGGCGATTCTGTCCAGATTCGGGGTATAAAGCTCGGGGGTGCCCGAGCAATGCATCGCCCAGGCCCCCTGATCATCAGTAAGTATAAAGAGTATATTTGGTTTCTTTCTCATAAATTTTCCACCTATTTTTCTGTCTTAAACACTTCGCTTACTTCCTTTAAGATTTCGTCTCCGCCCTGATTTCTCCACTCTTTTCCAAGTGATACCACACCATCCTCAATGGATATCTTGCCCTGAAGCATATCGGAGAAATACTGGATAAACACGTCGTTCACCGCAGAGCCGTTCTCAATCTCCGCCGGAGTCTTCTGTTTGATTAAGTTTGGCATCTGGCATTCCGTGGCTAACTCGACGGTCTCCAGCGCGCGCTCCCGGTTTGGATCAGATACCGGAATATATCCGCTCTCTAACGGCCAGTAGAAGGAGCCCCATGCCAGTGCGTGTGCCCAGCCGTCATCTGCAAATGCGTCTTTTGCCCGCTCTTCTTCATTAAATATGATCGTGTCGCCATCCTTTGTATAGTGGATTCCCTCTATACCAAGTCTCAGTAAGTCATTACCTTCTTTGGAGACCATAAAATCGATAAATGCAGCCGCTTTGTCCTGGTTCTTGCACGCGGTGGTGATACAGGTCATCATGCCGTTTTTTCCCTGTTTGTTCAGTCCTCTTGCGCCACTCGGCCCTTCCGGAGGAAGTCCGTAGCTAATGGAAGCATCGGGATACAGTTCTTTTACGCTGTTTTCATGACGCGTTACGTGGCGGAACAGAGGTGCAAGCATGGCTCCGCTCTTTCCCTGATAGAATTTCTCTTCCTTCTTCGACTGGTCATTCAGCATCAGTTCCGGATCAACTACCTTCGAATCCCACAAATCCTTGATATAATGCATGGCAGGAATGAAGGATGGATCTTCAAAAAATGGAATGATCTCTCCGTTTTCATTCAGAGAATAATCGGCATATGGAAGGCCGTAGGCGAAAAATACCCAGTCAAACGGCGTAACTCCGCTGGTACTGCTCGGTTTTTCTGCGGTATATCCGTATGTATCGTTCTTTCCGTTGCCGTCCGGATCGTTGTTTGTAAATGCGGTCAGCACATTTTTCATGTCATCCAGCGTCTTCGGATACTCCAGTCCAAGATTATCCAGCCAGTCCTGCCGGAATATGATCAGGGCATTTGCCGCATTGTACTGGGTGATAAACGGCAGTCCGTAATACTTTCCGTCGATGGCCGACCACTGATACTCATCCTCCAGCCACGTTTTTATATTGGGCATTGTCTCAAAGTAATCATTGAGCGGAATAACCATACCGTCATCAATCCACTGCTGTGTAGCACTGGTTCCATAGGCACCCGTAACCACATCCGGAAAATCTCCGGAAGCCATGGCCACGTTGACTTTTTCCGTATTTGCCTCCGGTACAATCTCCACAGTCAGATTGATTCCCAGCTTTTCATTGATGGCTGCCACTATTCTGTCATCGGCTTTGATCGCCTTTGCCGCCGCGTCGCCCGTCGTCAGCCAGCGAAGCGGTACGCTCTCCCCGGATTTGGAAGAAGCCTCGGCTTTTCCTGCCTCCGTCTGTCCGGATTCCGCCTTATCAGCTGTTCCCCCGGTTCCTCCGCCGCAGGCAGTTAAAGAGACCGCCATAACCCCTGCCAGTACCAAACTCATTACCTGTCTTTTTTTCATTTTTTTCCCTCTCTTTCCTTTCTATAGATGCTGCTGTTTTACCTTTCCCCGTGTGTCCCAGTCTCGTTATCCTTTTACGGCGCCGGCCGTCATGCCGGTCGTAAAATATTTCTGGAAAAATGGATATGCACACATGATCGGTATAATTGCCATCATAACCGCCGCCATCTTCATCGGCTGTCCCAAAAGGAACAGACTCTCTCCTCCGCTGGAATACGCGGCATCGTTCTGAAACAGCATGGAGCGCAGAAACAGCTGCAGCGGCCACGCCTGTTTGCTGTTGATATACATAATTGCTGAAAAGAAGTCATTCCAGTGATCTACTGCGTAAAAAAGTGTAACGGTCGTCAGTGCGGGTTTTGAGATAGGAAGCATAATCCGAAACAGTACTCCCACCTCCGTGCAGCCGTCCAGCAGGGCTGCCTCTTCCAGCTCCAGTGGTAAATCCATGAAGAAATTGCGCAGAATGATCAGATTATACGTATTGATCGCTGACGGAAGGATCATGGACCACAGGGAATTCATCAGATGGAGGTCCTTGACCACGATATAAGTCGGAATAATTCCGCCGGAGAACATCATGGTAAATACCGCCATGAACATGAAAAACCGCTGTCCCTTCAGATCTTTTTTTGACAGCACGTAGGCTGCCATGGTCGTAATCATCATATTGATCAGAGTTCCCACAACCGTAATGAAAATACTGTTGGCATAGGAGGTCCAGAGCTCCGCACTCTTAACCATGTAGGCATAGCCGTCCAGCGACCACTCGGAAGGCCACAGATGGATATTGGTGGCCAGATAACTTTTCAGCGAGGAAAAGGATACCACCATACAGTCCCAGAAGGGATAAAAGGTCGTCAGTGCCAGTAAAACCAGCAGTGTCACGTTGACAGCATCGAAAACTTTACTGCCGGCGGACGCTTTGATATGGCTTCCCGCTTCCTGTTTTTTTGATCTGAGCATCAGTAGATTCCCTCCTCTCCCGACATTCTTGCAATCTTGTTTGCAGCCACTACCAGACAGAAATTAATGACGGATTTAAATAATCCCACTGCCGTAGCCAGCTCGAATTTGCCATCCTGAAGGCCCATCCGGTATACATATGTATCGATAATATCCGCAGTTCCGTATACACCCGGATGGTAGAGAACGAATATCTGCTCGAATCCGGCCTGCATCAGGCTTCCGATCCTGGTGATCAGAATGACAATAATGATGGAACGGATACACGGAACGGTAATATGTACGAGTTTCTGCCACCGGTTGGCCCCATCTACGGTAGCCGCCTCATACAGCTGGGTATCGATGCCCGTGATGGCCGCCAGATAGATAATGGTATTCCAGCCGAAGGTCTTCCAGATCATGGATACCACCATGGTAGGAACGAAAAACTTTTCATCTGTCAGAAATCCGATGGGCTGAAAGCCCAGCCCCTGAATCACTCCGTTGACAATTCCTGAATCCATGGACAGGATGCTTGTCAGGATTCCGCCAAGTACCACCCACGAGATAAAATTGGGTATGTAGATGGCTGTCTGAATCACTTTCTTCATCCGCACATGCCGCAGTTCATTTAACATCAGTGCGATAATAATCGGAAATGGAAAACCAAAGACCAGACGGATCAGACTGATTCTTATGGTATTCCAGAATACAGAATAGAATTTCTCCATGGAAAACAGCTTCTGAAACGTCTCAAAGCCGACCCATGAGCTCTTCCATATTCCTTTCATCGGATTAAAATCCTTAAATGCGATCGTCACCCCGTACATCGGTACGTAGCAGAAAATAATATAATAGACAATCGCCGGTACCAGCATCAGATACAGATATTTGTGTTTCCATATATAGGTCCGGATACCCGGTCCGTTCCTCACCTTCCCATTTTTACGTACAGCTGCTTTCCCCAACCTTCTCCCTCCTCGTATAATAAGTTTATAGCCAAGCAAAACAGGCTATAGACTTATTCTTTTTGTGGTATAGATGTAAGGATATTCTGTGATGTCATATCAGGAGGGGTCTCCTCCAGGAGCGCTGGTTCA
>NZ_JANFYJ010000400.1:0-297 GCF_024460495.1 Hungatella sp. SL.1.14
AAAAAGTTGATTAATATGAGATAAGGTGGTAAACTATCCGAAGGTTTAGTTCGCATAAGCGCGATTATGGGAAGTACCCACGGAAAGGTCTTTAAATGGCTGATAACACGCAAGAAGGCGCCCAGACAGACTGTATTCGGGTTCTGCATTTTGTCTCCACTCTGAGCCGCGGAAGCGGTGTTATGAGTGTGATTATGAATTACTTTAGGCATATAGAACGAGATAAAGTCCAGTTTGATTTTTTGCACTTTATTGCCTGTGAGGATTCTTATATGGAAGATATCCGGGAATTAGGCG
>NZ_JANFYJ010000401.1:0-297 GCF_024460495.1 Hungatella sp. SL.1.14
TTTAAGCAAAGGAGGAAGTCCATAATGAGAAAAATCAAAACAATATTAGGGATAGTTTTTTCTTTAGCTATTGTAACAACAATGAACACTACTGATTTTGCAGCTAACGATTCAGGAATACCAGAACGTAGAGGAGTATATATACGAGAATGTGTAGGTTATGAGACTAATTATACGAATATTGTTTATACTCATAAATTATTAGGTTCTGTTTCAGGCGATAATACTCAAGGCTCAAGTCCTATGCAAATTACATATCAATTTGAACAAAGCGGAACAACCACCGCATCTATTGCG
>NZ_JANFYJ010000402.1:0-296 GCF_024460495.1 Hungatella sp. SL.1.14
TGTTTTACGAAAAGACAGAGGACTATGGGCTCTATGCCTATTTTGAGCACCTCATCATATTGAGAAGTCTCGGCCACAGAGAAAAACTGACTGGGCTTTAAATAGATCGGCTGCTGGGTTGCCCCTTCGGTTGTAGGATACATGGACATTCCAAAATCTCTTCCTGCTGCGGTGACCATGGCCGAATACTGATTCGAAAATGAGAAATCGTTCCATACCGTACTGTCCAGCCCTTTCGTTCGCAAAGGAATCAGGCCATAATTCACACCAATGATAAAGACATGGGAAAACTCAAG
>NZ_JANFYJ010000403.1:0-296 GCF_024460495.1 Hungatella sp. SL.1.14
CCCATCGCGGACATCTGTCTCATCAAAGGAATCAGAATAACCTGTTTCGGAAGCGCCATATCGCATACGAACAGTCCGAAGATCACACTCTTACCCCAGAAACGTTTCTTTGCCAGTGCATATCCCGCCAGAGAAGAGGTGATACAGGTAAGCCCCATCGCCACAACGGAGATAAACACGCTGTTAAACAGCCATCGGATTGCCATCGGCATACCAATGCCGAACAGTTTCGTTCCACACTTGAACAGCCGGTTATAGTTATCCCATGTAATTGTTGTGGGGAACCACTTTACCAT
>NZ_JANFYJ010000404.1:0-296 GCF_024460495.1 Hungatella sp. SL.1.14
GGTGGATTCCACACCGATCCCAACCGGACCTCCGTCCACAATCATATCGATCTTCCCATTCATATCCTGCCATACGTGATCCGCCGTCGTAGGACTGGGCCGCCCCGATGTGTTGGCACTGGGTGCCGCTACCGGCACGCCGGACAGCCGGATGAGCGTCATGGCCACAGGGTCGCTGGGCATGCGGACCGCCACCATATCCAGTCCTCCTGTCGTGCCGTATGGGACAGCGTCACTCTTTGGAAATATCATGGTCAGCGGTCCCGGCCAGAACGCTTCCATCAGTTTCTTTGCCG
>NZ_JANFYJ010000405.1:0-296 GCF_024460495.1 Hungatella sp. SL.1.14
GTTCAGATGGTGGAAGAACGGAAAAAGAATCAGGGGAACGTGTGACATACAAGTTTGACAAACAGACGATTCTGCCCGGATACCGTCTGCCGGAAGATGGAATCGTGCCATTCCTTCGTATAGCCTGCTGCCTTACCCAGTGTGATGTCTTCTGCGAGAACCTCGCTCTTTATTACTTCGCCATGTGCTTCCAGAATACCGGCAATCTTCTCATTGCGTTCGCTGGTGATGAGAATATGATCCATCACCTCAAAACCTGCTTCCTTACGCATGGTCTGAATCTTGCTGATCAGTTC
>NZ_JANFYJ010000406.1:0-296 GCF_024460495.1 Hungatella sp. SL.1.14
CGTATCTGCAGACTGATCCACCTGTTTTCTGATGCTTTCTGCAAATGCCTTCGACTGTTCTCTGGCACTTTCCGTATATGCCTTAAGCTGCTCCCGGGACATTTTATCCTGCTTTTCACTTTCCTTTGTATCCTGTTCATTTTCTACCGGGAACTCTTCTTCGATTTCTTTTATCGCCTTTTTAATCTGCGCCTCCTGCGCCGTTTCTTCTCTTTCTTTTTTTTCGGGAAGTGTGTTGGAAAGTTCCACCTCTGCAGCGTGGGCCACTGCATCCTCCCAGATCGTCGTGTAAGAAC
>NZ_JANFYJ010000407.1:0-296 GCF_024460495.1 Hungatella sp. SL.1.14
GCAAGCTCCTCATAAGAACCGTACGCATGGTCAATACCGAACCGTTCCGCAAAAGCTTTCGCCTTCTCCAGACTTCTCGTCGCCGCACCGTAAAGCTTAACGCCGGACATCCGGTTCATCGTATCAGCCAGAGTAGCCGCTATCGCACCGGTTCCCAATATTCCTATCTTAAGATCCTCCATCCCTTCTCCTCCTGCGCAATTATGTTGTATTGCATTGTCGTAAATAAATTTTCCAAAAGCACCGAAGAGAGATGCGATAGGATTATTAGCTTTCACGAATGTTGGAATTTTCAG
>NZ_JANFYJ010000408.1:0-296 GCF_024460495.1 Hungatella sp. SL.1.14
AGTTGCTCCATTGGGCGCAGGAAACTGCTCCTATGCGTGAAAATGCTATTTATTTGATGGGAATGGGGCATCCTCTGATTCGCCGGATGTTTCATGAAATTTCAGCGTAGATGAATTTGGCTTTCTGCTTTTCTCTTAACTGAAGGCCGTACTCACTCATCTTTCTGTTAGCTCTTTTTAATTCTCTGTTGGATTTTTTATCTATTCCTAAATAGATTGGATCAAGACCAAGGGATCTACATCTTTTAAGAACAGAAACTCTATCTACTGCCACTGTAATTACCTCCTAATTAGAC
>NZ_JANFYJ010000409.1:0-296 GCF_024460495.1 Hungatella sp. SL.1.14
CAGCCTTCTGACATGCAGGACCTGTCCTTGCCCGGAGTCAGCAGCAGGATTGGCCCCGGCTTTCCGTTGAACAGTGCAAAGACTTCATTAAACACCTTCGAAGTATTGATAATGTTGATAATCAATACCAGCGCAATCGTAGGCGATAAAAGCGGAAGTGTAATACGGAACAAAATCTTTGCAGGTTTCGCCCCATCCACTTTTGCCGCCGTATAATACTGTTCGCCAATGGTCTGAAGACCGGACAGGAACATCTCTGTTACCATCTTCACATCACCAATCGTTGTCTTTCCGGA
>NZ_JANFYJ010000041.1:0-29912 GCF_024460495.1 Hungatella sp. SL.1.14
ATTGATAACACATATCCCTGAAGATTTATCTTTTATGATCCGGGTGGCCCATGTTCCATAGATGGCATAACCAGGGTTTAATGTAATATCTTTGACAATTAATCCAGTTATGCTGGCTAAATCACTATTTAACTGAGTAATCTTGTCATCGAGGGACTTCCCCATCGGACCGCTTAATACGGTTGTTGCGTCCGTCGCAAGCAGATTATTTACGATCTTACTTTTCTCAATGAGTTTTGTCATGACCTTATCGGCGATCGCGTCAATTAGTTCCTGAGATGTCACGCTTGCTCCTGCCTCTCTCAGTACTCCGCTTGTATCCACAGCGGTGATTGCAGAAAGTGCCTCAGCCGCAAAGCCACGCGCCATATACTTCCAGTTCGCTCCCGGTGCAGGAGTTACTCCACGTAAATTATCCTTCAACGCAACCCAAGTACTCCCGTTATAATATACCACATCACCGGTTCGATATGTGGTACCTGACGCATAATTTCCTTTGTCCACAAAACCTATGCGTCCTAATTCTGTATATCCTTCTGGTGCTGCCATCAAATAGTACCTCCTCTTTTCTTTTTTATACCATAATTTTCCAATAGAGCACTGAATCCACGACAGTAAAATTCACACCTACCCCCGCTTTTATATAGAGGGTTGATTCTGCCGGATCAAAATAAAAACCAGGCGCTACAATCTGCGAGTACTGCGCGGCCCTGTCTGCGTCGTTTTTGGCATTGTCCGCATAAGTCCCGGCCTGCCTGCTGTAATACTCGCTGTTATTGGTATTCTCTCCCTCTCGCGTCCCGGTTCCACCGATTGCCCAGCTTTTTGCCTCCGTAGCACTTACTGCGGAGTTTGTAGCCTGCTCTGTAGCACTTCCGAGAATATCATCCGCATGATTCAAGGTTTCATTTGCTCTCGCTGTTGCCGCATTCGCATCGGTCACAGCTTCATTGGCTAAAGTAATTGCATTATTAATTCTTGTAACTTGCACCGCTACGTTAGCTACAACATTTTCACCCTCTTTATTGACCTTTTCAGCCAATGAGATCATAGAGCCACGAACGTCTTTCCCTTTCCGCGCGCTCCTGAAATTCTCTATTTCTCTGCTTATATCTGCCATGTTTCACCTCACTTTCCTCCTATCCGACCAACTGTTTAACACTGTTTTCCTGAATGAAATCTCTGATTTTATCATATCCCCAGCCACAATTAATAAGGCCGCTGACAAGCATTTCCATAGATTGAACCGCAGATAATTCCTCAACAGTAAACCTATCTCGTAAATTGTCCTGGCTTCCTATTCCATATAATTCTCTGAGCTGCTTCGCATTTTTCCCGAATATCGCCTTGTAAATTGCATTTGTATAAGTAGAGTACGCATGTCCATGCATTCGTTCGTTTTCCTGGGAACGCTGAAGTGTATTTGTAAGCGCTTGCCGTACAGCTATACCTTTTTCACGTTCCTTCATTTTACCGATTAATGCATTTTCCATAGCATTGAACTGCTTTATGTATGCAAGTTTAAATTTAATAGCCTTTTCTCCTGTATATCCCATTACAAGCAGTGTGAAACCATCTCTTGTCATGTAATACATCGGGTTCTTTTTTCCATTCGTCGCTACATAATAGCTTTCACTGAATAGCCCCGAAATATCGGGGCTACTGATACTCGCAGATAAATTTCTTATATCCTCAATTACGTGGTAGTGTTCTTTCCCGAATGTTTCAGCAACATCTAAACTTGTGCATGTGGCAACTTCTTCTTTATTAAATTTTCTGATTTCCACTAACATAGATTCTTATCCTCCGATCTATTTTCTGTTTTTGGCATAGAAAAAGAGCACCTGTTTTCAGGCGCTCATCACTGGTTTTCCTATTTTAAATTGTAGCACATTTGGGTGTGACAAACGTGACAATTTACTTGACACAGAAAAAGAGCGGGGAAATTATCCTCGCTCTCTGTAATTTTTATTATTCATGGCTTGTGCACGCTGGCACGTACTGGGTATCCAGCCATGCCAGAAATTCGGGATTGTCTGAGTTGACTACTCCATCAGCTCCGGTTGTCAGGCCATCGTAATATTCGTAGCCCTCCATTAATTCTCCATATCCATTAAAGGCGTATAAAACATCATCTATTTTCGTTACTCCCAGCGGGATGGTCTTATCATCAAACTCGAATGACCATATTCCTTTTTCGCTCTGAGTCCACTTCCCAGAATATGTGTCCCTCTTTTTTACAACACCGGTTCCATCATCCCCATTTACCGCCCACTGTGGAAGCAGTCCCATATTGAATTTTCTCTCAATATGTTCTCTCTTTAGTTTATCATCCTTAGTTGTAAACTGTACACAATGCTCGTCATTAAGCCACGTCCATTCATATGATGAATTTTCCTCTTCATTCAGCGGAGATTTACGTATGAAATCACCATTAACTACATCAGCCATAGCAAACGAACCAAAAAGCAAACTAAATGTTAAAACAATAGTCAGTAAAGACATTTTTTTAAACATTTTATATTTCACCCCTTTCTGACTATATTATATCATCTATATACCTTCGGTTCAACCCTCCAATCCATCTATTCTATCCCTCAAATCTCTTACTCTGCCATACAAATCCTTAAACATATCTAGTGCAGACATATTTTCCGTCCAAGGATCATCGAAAATTATATCTCCTGTGACAATACCACTATAACCAACACGGGTTATCATTCCATCTCTTTTTAATTCAAGTGCTGGCCCTGTTCCATCAAATTCTTGAGTAGATAATACAATAGAATTACCTGCATCTTTACTATATATAGTCATGTCAGAAATGCCAAACCCATTAATCCATGCATAATTTTCAGTAATCAGCACATTCCCTATATTGATCTCACCAGAATTTATAATCACTGATCCGTCGCTGTCCACCTCAAATGTACCATTACCGATATTAATCCTGCCGCCTATAATTGATGATCCTTTGATGGTACTACCCTCAATAATGCCAAGAAGCACATGCAAGCCGGTCTTATCCCATGTACCGATCACCTCGCCCTGTGCATTCTTAACGGTAATGCTCCCATCTTTCGCCAGGCCAGCGCCGCCCACCTCGAGAATGCCGCCGCGAATTCTGTCCGCCAGCATCGTACCGGATGTTATGAAATCAGCCACAAGATTACCATCAATCGTCCAGGCATTCCGGTATGGTCCATTTATGCCGGTTGTAGAAAAGCCAAGGCCGTTCTGATTAAGCTGAATCACATGGGTAGCCGTGTTCTTATCCGGCGTGTTCATCACCAGGATTCGCCATGGGTGGATTTTCTTACCGGTAACGGGGTCCTCGACGTCCAGAACCACATACCCACCAAGTCCGCCAGTAATCAATGAGGTGGCATTCTCCACCTTACGCCTGATCTCGCTCGAGGCAGATTCCCCTACCTTCTTTATGGAATTTGATAGTTCCACCTGCTTACTTACATTTGCAGCTGTGAATGTCTTTACGGTTGATCCAAGGGATATACTCCCTTTTTTCGGATCGTCAAGATATAGGTCAAGCCTCGCAAGCAGCATATCTTTCTTAACCCCGTGGGGCTTGCTCTCCGCGGTTGTCCACCGGCCAACCTTAAACCTACGGATATCTACCCCCGCATAATTAAGATCAAGAGCCTTAACGGTTAGTGTATCCGGTATGTTGGTCAGTTCCTTAATCAGTGCTTTCGCCTTTTCAAGTAGTACGGAAGGCTCCGTTACATCAGCCCATTGATAGGTGACTGTTATGATTCCATATTCATCAACCACGCTCTGATCTGCCGTAATATAATCGCTTCCGTCATTCACAGACGTGATATCAACGGTTTTTGTCTGCACTTCCCCGTTCTCGTCTTGGTACTCCACTTCCGCGCCATAAGGTATTAACCGCGTAGCGATTTCCGTCGCATCCTGGTATTTCGTCAGATCAAGCAGATTCACTCCGAAACGTATCTTCTGCTCATTGTATCCGCCATGGTCATAGGTGTAATTAAGATACTTCTTACCGCCCTTATACTCCACGTACAGGCAGCCCCCATACTTGCTTATCAGATAGGTATTAACCGTGTTCCATGTGTTTTCCAGTTTTGTGCTTTCCCGCTTAATGTTGGATTCATCATCGACCACATTCACGGTTCCAAGCAAAAACTGTTTTCTTTCCTCCACCTGACGATTATGGTTATCAATCAGGTAGGCCAGGAAATCACGGATATTACCGGTATGGGAAAACGGGCGCTGGATACTGTCGATCAAGTACCCCATGCTCCCCTCGCATACAATCTTCTTTACATTGTAAAAATCTGCTTCATCCGAAATTGCCCGCCCCTCATAAAGCAGCTCCCCATCTTCAATCACCCGTATGATGGATTTTAGTTTCTTGATGGTATTATAATACTCATGCATTGGGGGAATCATAAATTCTAATTGCCCAGTCTTATTAATGGTTAATATAAGGCGCGGCTCAAGCACTCTTAAAACGTCACTTTTCTGGTCATGTATGGGGTATACATGGCCGTCTACGATATTCTGTATCAGATACATTACAAGCTTCCTCCCCGGTATATTACCGTCACAGTCCCTTTTCCAGAAAACTGCAAGTGATATTCTCCATTTCCAATTAATATGTCAGTGATATAATTCACACCGGCGCTCAAAGCATATTCAACGCCTTCAAATATCACTTTCATGGCTTCGGAACACTCTATTTTAGGGATAACAGGCATAGGGCTTCCGTCAACTACAAGATCATATGTACCATTTACCGCTATGTTTCCATACTCCCGGATGACTCCGGTCTCGAAATCGAACGGGTCCCATAACCAATCCTCATCCGATGCAAGCAGGTCCAGTTTATACGGCTTGCAGTCAAACGTAAGTGTAATCTTACCGTATCTGCGATTATTCTTTTCATATTCGCATGTTCCCCGGCCGTCATAGTAATATCCCTCATCAAAATCAAATATCAGCTTTACTGGTTTTCCATGCAGATAGTTGCTGATATCACTGATTCTCGCGGCCCAGTTACTATATCCCTTA
The DNA here is from genome assembly GCF_024460495.1 of Hungatella sp. SL.1.14. Classification (NCBI taxonomy): domain Bacteria; kingdom Bacillati; phylum Bacillota; class Clostridia; order Lachnospirales; family Lachnospiraceae; genus Hungatella; species Hungatella sp. SL.1.14. The sequence continues at coordinate 5,059 of NZ_JANFYJ010000041.1, forward strand.
TCCTCAAAATCACATTCCACCTTTATTTTCCGGTTCTCATACCGGGTTCCGAAATAGTCCGTCATATCAACGTAACCATCGGCGCCCGGTATGTCAATAAGGCTCTTTTTTACTTCCGGCAGACCTATATTGACCGAAATAATACGTAGCCCGAAATCTCGGTAAGAATGCTTTTCGTCATTAAATGTGATTCCTATAGGCATTACATGACACCTCTTTCCTCCGTCTTAGATACATTACCAAGGCTTTCATTTACCGGCTCTGAAACGAGATTACCGACCTTTTTATTATCCATATACACGCCGGTATTCTCCATGGCCTGCCCCATCTCGCGGCCCATACGTTTATAGTCGATTGCATAACCAGGGCCATACCCTTCATTTCCATAGCTGGACGCAGGTATCGACGCTGTGCCGGTTACATATCCCGTACCTGCTAGAGCTGCATCAACTGCATTTCCTGCCGTTACCGCGTCTATGGCGCTTCTCATGGCATTTCCAACGACTTCTGACATAGCCGCATAGAGATTTCCAGACATGGAATTAATACCTTCAATCATTTCAGTGATTGCAGTCTTTCCCAGGTCCTTCATGTCCGTTGGAAGCGTTTGTACCGCTCCTAACACATTCTGTGCAATTGCCTTGAATTTGTCCATATTCTCGGTTGTTCCGGACGCTTCCTTTACTGATCCGGCCATAGCGGAAACCAATTCAACCGCATTTTGAACCGCGGTAAGCTTCATCACCTCAAGTGGTTGATTCAGTGATACCCCCAGTTCCAGCATGGAAGCCGTGTACTCCTGCTGGTACTTCGCAAGTTCCGCAGAGGTTTCCTGTTGCATCTTTGTAATCTGGTCTGCAATATCCCTCCGCATCGGTTCCAACTCTTCTACGGCCTGTCTTCGTGCAAGGCGGTTTTTCTCCCTGAAAAGATCAACATATTCGTCTAACTCATCGTCGCTCATCTCCGTGAGCAACTGGATTTCTGCCGCTGCCTTCGGGCCAAGCTTCTGTAACTCTTCCAGAAGTTCCTTTCCGATTCCGCGGTCACTTAAATCGTCTAAGTTTTCTCTCCACTGTTCCAGCCCGTCAACCTGTGACCGGAGATTATTCAGGAGATCATCAGATGATAATTCCGTATCCGCAGAAAACTCGTCAAAGAGTCCGAACGCTGACTTTATTTCATCTGTTCTCTGACTTACTGCATCTTCGTACTGTTTATTCAGATCAAGAATCTTATCGTTTAAGTCTTCATATGCTTTTGCAACATTATCAGTGTACTTCTCCTCGGCCTGGAGCATCTGATTTTCAAGTTCTTTCTTTGCTGTAAAGTATTCTTTATCTGCGTCGATCTTTGCCTGTGTGCCTTCTTTTACCTGCTTTCTGGCTTCGTCCCAATAGGCCGCCTCCTCTGCAAGTGTGAAATTATTATATACTTTGTAGTTGTCCAGCCGCTTCTTTGCAGAGTCGAGAACTGCCTGTGCGATCTCTTCCGCGCTGCTCTTCGCATACTTCTTGTTTCTCGCAATACCATCAGCAATGCCAAGCGCTATATTCCTGCCTACCTCGTCACGGAATACCCTGGATGGGGAGTGGATTCCCAACATATTTTTCAACCCGTTAAGAGCTGATTTCCCTACTTCTTTTGCAGCACCAACAACCGCACCGACCGCGTTTTTTAGCCCCTTCGCGATACCATCTACAATATCTTTTCCGATCTTCTTCCAATCAAATTCAGAAAATGCATTTTTGATTGACTCGATGATTTCCGGTATCTTTTTTATAAGATCAGGGATTGCCTTTATAAGGCCTACCGCCAACTCTCCAATCAATTCAATGCCTTTTTGTAAAAGTTCCGGAAGATGGGATGCAATTGTAGCGATTAATTTTGCAAGTACAGAGGCAATAGACGTAATGACAGCAGGCAGATTGTCAAGAAGACCATGTGCAAGCTGCCCGATTAATTTCGCACCAGATTCCAGAAGCTTCGGTAAAGCGGTCATAATCGCATCAACTAACCGGTTTAATATATTTCCGGCAGCTGAGATAACAGATGGAAGGTTGTTCAGTAAACCCTGTGCGAATTTTCCGCATACTTCAAGACCCTTGCTCACAATATTTGGGAGTCCAGTACTAATTCCCACTGTCAAATTATCCAGGAGCATTTTCCCCTGCGCCTGAAGCTGACCGGAATTTGACCGTATCCCTTCAATTACACCGGTAATAATCGACCAACCAAGGGAAGCTACCGAAGGAATCAACGTAATGATTCCCCGTGCAATCGCCATAAGTAGCTTTGCGCCTGCTTCCATCAGTTGTGCTGTGTTTCCGTCCAAGCCCTGTATCAGCATGTCAATGAACGAAACAGCAAGGTCAATAACGGCTGGCAGCTGTTCGATGATCCCAGTTGCAATGTCAGTTAAAAGGCTTGACCCCATCTGTATAAACTGGTCCGCACTACCTTCAAATTCCTGCCATAATTCCTCTATCACCATTGGAATTGTCTCGGCCAGCCTCGGAACGATTTCCCCAAGGTTCTTTCCCACATTACGGGCAACCGTGGCAATCGCATCCGCCAGTTCCTGGGCATTGCCTGATCCATTCAAGAAATTGTCAAAGGCTGCCTTGGCGGCATTCATGGAACCTTCTATGGTAGTTGATGCTTCCTTTGCGGTAGTCCCTGTTATGCCAAGTTCTCCCTGGATCACATGGATAGCTGAATAAACATCATTTAGGTTGCTGATGTCATATTTTACACCCGATATTTTGGTGGCATCTGCAAGAAGGCGGTTCATCTCTTCTTTTGTTCCGCCATATCCTAGTTTCAGGTTATCCAGCATCGTGTAATTCTGCTTTGCAAATCCCTGGTACGCATTCTGGATAGAGGACATGTCCGTGCCCATCTTATTGGCGTTATCGGACATGTCCACCATTGCCATGTCTGCAATCTTTGCCGCTTCTGCCGTGTCTCCGGCCACGCTCTGTAATAAGGAGGCGGAGAAACTGGTGACACTCTGCATATACTCATTGGCGGATAATCCGGCAGTCTTGTAAGCATTATTAGCGTTTTCTATGACTGTCTTAGCATTCTCTTTGAACAGCGTTTCCACGCCGCCCACGTTCTGTTCCAAACTGGCTACGGAACTTAAAGCGGCTTTGGACATGCCGCCGAATGCGGCAGTGATTCCGCCAATGGAGGCGCCAAGAACCGCAAGACCGCCTTTTGCTATTCCACCAAGTTTACCGAGTCCGATGGAAAATCCTTTTTCATCAATCTTTGTATCAAAATTTAAATGACCGTCAGCGGCAAATATTTGTAAGTCAAAATAAGCCATACTACTCCTTTCGCAGTAGCACGGCTCACAGGCTCACATATGCTATATCTTTATTTCAAATTCTTTTTTACACTCTTTACATTTCATGTATACACCATTGCTCTGTGCTGTGTTGTCATATAACACAGCGTTCTTTCCGCAATGGGGGCATTGATACCAATCACGCCTAGTTGGCGGTTTCTTAATTTTAGGTAATTCGTGAGAAAGTTCTTGTTCATTTACTGTTGCAAAATAGCTAATACCTTTCCATCTCACCAGAACATACCTCCGATCTCATCATCAGATGGGGCAGACTGCGGAATTGCAATCTTTCTCTGTATTCTCAAAATACGGTTACGCTCTTCAACGTCTTTTATCCGTGATGCATCGGTATTCCGGTACATAACACGCTGCTTAAATTCCGTGTCAGATGATAGGCCGTCTAGCAGTATCCGGAACTTCCACCAGTGCATGTGCGCTTTCGTTAAGTCAATCCGGTAATCATGCCAGAAGCCGGCAATAATACAGCGCGCGTCATATCGGAAATCATACAGCGGTTTTATGTTCCCCGTTTCTTCCTCTTCCTCATAATCAGCCTGATAACTCTCATCTTCTGCCTCAGCCATCTTAAAAAAGTCTATCAGCGGTTTGCAGGCATTTGCCTGATCCGCAAACGGGAGAGGATCACAGTAGAACAAGAGTATGGACTCGAATTTTTCTTCCGGCCCATACTCATCATCTTTCAAAAGGTCAACAAACCTTAGCCAGTCCTTAAAATCCGTTACAATCTCACGATGCTTACCGTTTAGCATCACCGAATTGGGATATCTGTCATAGATGAGGTTCACTTATTACCGCCACCATTCCGGTTATGCCGTCTCTGCTGCCTGTTCTGATGCGGTGCATACTTATTAAGCATCTGGCCTCTGCGCTGCATGGCCTCCTGATTACTGCGCCGTGCGGCATCAATAAAAGCCGAATAGGCTGCGTCACACATACCAGCATTTACTTTTCCCTCAAACATCTTTCCAGATGTCCCTTTTCCATAAATACAATCAAACAGGTTAAAAAACAGCCCACAGTATCCGCGTATTACCTCGCTTGTTGTGCCCGCCTTCTGCACTCGTTTTTCTTCCTCTTCCATCTGCTTAAACGCATTTTCGTAACGTTCTGCAAAATCCGCATCCTGTAAATCCACCTCAAACTCAAGATTGTTATAACTCCACTTCTGGCTCATAGGCTCACTCCTCTTTGTTATTGTTTATATGTGACGGTTGCAATACCGGCTTTTCTGGCCTTATTCCCTGTGCATTCTACAACAAGGATTTTTTGCCCATTTGCAGCCGTAATATCTGCTGATCCATCCCAAGTCTGCATTTCGCTGCAATCCGTATCATAAGCAGGAAGGGAAACATTTGTTCCTGTCTTATATCGGTATGTATTATCTGGCTGCTTTGCTGGGGTAACCGTTAATTTAGTAGTCCCAGAACCAGAACCCGCTACGCTGTGCACAGTTAATTCCCCCAATTCATGAGCCTGACCTTCTACAAATGTTACTGTCTGCCACTTATCGGAAGAAGTTGCAGTTCCCAGTATCATTTCTCCGATCGCCCGAAAATTACCAGAATAGATTAATGCGTCATTTCCATCACCGGTAGTATCCGGAATAACCGCATAGGTACGCTTTCGTGCGACCTTCGTTTCCCCCTCGGCAAAAAGATCTACCGTTACGATCTCGACATAAGCATCTGATCCGGTATATTCACCATCGGTAATCTCTGCAATCTTTTCATGCGTTGAAAGCGGGCTGTGACGGTCAAAACTATAACCGATCTGTGTTGCATATCCAACCACATCAGACCGCTCGGAATCCTCATCTACGTACGTTCTTGTGTACTGTTTCGGGCTTTTGGATTCAGACATAGATGAAAAGCCCTGCATGCGCACAAACTTAGGTTCTTCCCCGGTTCCGACGTTCATGAAAGCGACTCTCTTAGACCGCTTTACCAACTTTGCTTCATTAATTTTGTCAACTGTTGCCATGTTGTTTCCTCCTATTCATAGAGTAATCTTAATTGTATCTGATATCTTGCAAGGTCCCCGTCCGAGTCGAAAAGATAATAGCTCGATATCATGACATTCGAAATAGCTGAATATCCTTCCAGTTCCGGAAGAATATCATTATCGTTTTGATCTTCTACCCAATTAGACAAATTCTGATAAAAATATGAATTGTCTATCATGGTACGGGCGTCTCCGTCGTAAGCTTCTTTTGACGTGAAAGAGTATTGGAATTGATATACCTTCCCTCCGTCCACGTATTCTTTGTATACCGGATCAGCCGGTATTGGGTCCAGGCTGTACGCTCGACTGTTGGGGAGATAATCAATATTAAATTCCCCGTCGTGCAAGAATGGACACTGCATGAAATATTTCCTGAGTGCGCCTATAATAGACTCATTGTTAATTGTTCGCAATGATCTTTTCCGCCCCCTTCCGAATCGTCTCGCCTTTCGCGGTCTTCATACGCTCAAACCATAGTTTACCGCGGTTTCCGTTGTCTCCGTGGTTCTCATAATACTTCCGCCGCGCATACGGGGCCAAGTACTCTATTTCTGCACTGCCAATTACGGTTCCAAGCTGCGCGGACTTAATCATGTACCCGGTTCTTCGTGGCGTCATCGGGTCCATGTACCGCAGGCACTCAGAATCGACAAACTCCTGTGCCTTTGCAAATCCTTTTGATTTCTGCTGACCGAATCCCGGCGCCCATTCCAAGTGCGCGGTTACACTGCCGTTGCTGCTCTTCTTCTGATACAACTCTCCGCGTGGCGTGGATATCTGAAAAACCCTTTTCTGTGCCATTAAATACCACCCACTCTCCAGTGCTGCAAGCTGCCAAAACGATTATCAGACCATGATGTGATTTTAAACACCTGATACAGTTCCTTCTGCAAATCAGAAGGCTTTTCTATTTCCTTCGCTATGGCTCCACGCGCTATATAGTCATCGTTCTTTAAGGTCCATGTATTTTCCTTGCCTGTGTACTCTTCCGGCGCAACATAATGTGATCCGGAAAACTCCGCATCTACTGGTATCCTAACTTTAAAGGAATCCGCAGAAGCAAGGCCGCCGTCTGTTACGCTGACTTTATTATCAACATAGAACCACGCCTTTTTTATCACTGTCCTGCGCCATTCTTTCAACCGTGTATCAGGATTCAGGAAAGAGTTATAGACCGTAATATCCGCATTTGTGGTCATTGTGACACCTCACCTTTCGATTCAGCCAGCCAGTAGGCAGCAGATACATATACACAGCATCATAAGCCTTCCGTCTAACCGCTTCTTCCGCCGTCTGGCCGTCTGTCTGTTCCACTACATAAGACACAGAATAGCCGTCATTGTTCTCAGACCGAACAGGGCCAGCCTTTCCGTCCGCCTTTCTCTGCTCCTGCTCCTGTTCGGCCACATAATACACATCTGCCGCTGCACAGACCGCATCCTTTACCATGTCATTCGGTATGGAAAATATGTCACCATTCAAATGGGTAAGGTATCGGATGTACGCTTCTGCCTTGCGTTTAGCTGCCGGGAATGCTTCTTCCGGCATTTTTCCACCATACTCGGCCCGATAATATTCATAATCCACATACATCCTGAATCCCCCTATTCCATGGCGCCGCTTGCTTTCAGCCCATCAATGATTGACTTTATTGCAGATGCGCATGTTTCTGCTGTTGCTCCTGAAACGTTAAATGTCACAGCAGGTGCCTTCTTGACTCCACCGATAGCATCTGTTTTCGCCGCAGGCAACGTATATCCTTCCCCACTAGGCCAGTTATCCGCCAATTTCTGTACTAATTCAGCAATCTGCCCGTCAGTAGGGGCAGATGATTTCCCTGTAACCTTCTTATAGAGATTTTTTAATGCATCTGTAATCTGCATACACAATCCTCCTATGCGTTCTTCAGGATAGCAAACGGGCATCTCTTGTTTTTATCAGTCTGGACCGAGTTGATTGGGTTGGGAATTTCCCATCCCAGCCTCATGACCGCCCTAAGAGCCACCATGTCATTCTGCATCAGGTTATAAGCAATCGAGCCATCCGTGTTCTGTACAATACCCTCAGTAAACAGCTTAAAGGTAATATCCTGACGGATTGCATATACCATCTGATTGAAGTCTCCCGAGATCATCAACGCTTTGGACTTATCGAACGCTCCGTTGTTCGGGAAGTTCATCGGGCTGCCGTCCAGAGAATATGTAGTACCGCTCTGCATATCAGACTTAAAAATTGGATTTCCCGTCGAATCCCGCAAACCTCTCAGCTTCGCCCTCATGGAAATATCAGCCATATGGCCGCTTACAAAGTATCCGGAATCCTCTACCTTCGCAATTACGCCGTTCTCGGCCATAATCTTATCATACAGGGAATCACCTTCGGCAAGCGTTACAACTGCATTCGCTTTTGTTGCTGTAGCAACAAGGCCATCTCTCCAAGAGGTGGGCTTGTTAACATTGAAAAGGATTGCTTCGTCGATCAACTTACCGAACGCCTCAACAACTCTCGGTTTCACTTCTCCCCAAATGTCATAATCCGAATCATCAAGTACAGCTTCCGGAATCGGAACGATAACGGCGATTTCCTCTGCTGTAATGACCTTCTTATCCCACTGCTGTTTCGTGGTCTTTTTGGCTCCGGTATCACCGTCCACAAAATAGGCAATCGGGAGCATGTCAAGCACCGGCATTTTATAGGTTTTCGTTGACATGTTAGGGAGCTTACGGCCCCTTGAAAGTACCGTAGACTGAGTAACTACCCCCTGGATAATTTCTCTGGCTGGCTCTTCTGGAATTAGAGAATCTGCCCCACTTCTGTCAATAATCAATGCATCGTCTGCAAAAATCTGTAAATTGTACTTATGTCTCATATTTGACCTCCTTATCGTCTGGCCGCCATTCTTATGGCGTTATTAATATAGTCGTTCGTGTCCTCAGAAGCTCCGGCGCCGCCTGTATGTGTCGAGGTTGTCACCTTGTATGACGTCTGGCCTGCAAACTTCGGATTCTCCTTCAGGAATTCCGCCGCCGCCTTGTCAAAAGGAAGTTTATCCGTAACCTTCTGATTAACTTTAAATAGCACATAGTCGAGATCATCAGGTTTTACACCTTTGTCCCGCAGAAACCCGCTGTTTTTAAGCTGTTCGAGTTCCGTTTTATATTTATCCCGTTCGAGTTCGACCGCAGAAATGTTAGGCTTATTCTTTTCCTTATTCGTCTTGTAATCTTCCATGGCCCGCTTTACTTCGTCCTCGCTAAGTCCGTGCTGCTCAAAGTAAGATTTCAAGGCCGCCGCCTCTGCTCTCTGTGCTCGTGCCGCGGCAATAGCTTCTGCCTGCTCGAATGTGTAAGTTGCTGTACTACCGGCGTTCTGGCTGCCGTTACCATTTCCGGCTGTCGTGCTCGTTGTTGTGCTCGTTGCTGCACCGCCTTCGCCGCCGTCTGCGAAAAGCTGTAAATTAATTCTCTTTCTCATCCTAATACCTCCGTTTTAAGTACGTTAACTATTCCGATGCTTTTAAAGCCTTCACGTTTCGGGCATGATTTTTAAACGTATGTGATGCAACCATATTCCTGATTAATTAAGCATATCCCAAGAAACCAGGCGTCAATAATCGTCTTCCCCTTATCATTGATCCGCTGCCATCTGACGGATATGTTTCCTGTATCCATGACGGTTTTAAAATCTCCTTCAGCCAAAGCATTCAGGCTTTCGGCAAGCGTCAGGGTAAGCGCAGATACCGCAGCACATACCAGATCACGCCCAGGCGGCGCAAATCCGGCATGTCCTTTTACAGATATCTCATTCTCTCTTACCATTACCTGTATCATAATCCCCCTCCTTTCACTACGGCGCTACACGCCCTCTCATATCGTAGTAGATTCTCTCACGCTGCTCTACGAGTTCCATTTTCCTGCAAAATGCCTTGTACTCATCAAGCTGCGCCTGATACTTGCATCTCGCAAGCATAACCATGTCTTCATCTGCTCCGGCCTTCTGTAATAACCTTACCTTCTCACGCTGCGCTCTCATATTCGTTTCAAGGTATCGCTGGCGCTGTGTGGCCTCGTATTTTGTGTATTCCCGGCCTTTAAAACGCTTAGGCTTATCTTCCTTCGCATTCTGTTCGGAAAGCCACTTATCGCTGAATTGCCGCTCAGAAATACCAGGAATAAACGGATAATAGCTATGGTAGCAATTCGCGCCGTTAAGCCCGGTTACAGTTCCAAGGCCGCATACGGTCCGCAATTCTTCACGGCTCCAAACTTTGCCTTGCCACACTCTGTGTGTCGGTCTGGCTCCCTCGTGCCAGTCAATCTCGAAATAGTCTGTATGCAGCTTCTTGGCGTTCATTTCCGAAATCTTCCCGGTAAGCTGTGAAATCCCCGTCATAACTGCCCTTCTGGCAGCTACATCACAACGGCTTGTATATCCACTCGCATAATCGACGGTACGCAAGCCCGAATTCGTCATTTGTGTTACCACACGTCGGATCACGGTGTTATAATCGAATGCCCCGGAAGTGATCTCAACAATGGCATTATCAAGATACTCATTGTAATAGTCTGCCAGCGGCGAAAAAACCAGCCGGCCGCCGCCCATATCAACCTTAAACCCCAGGGATCGAGTGATATTATACAGTTCATCGTTGGATTGCTGAACAAGAGCGTTGGTAAGTTGCTGTAATTCCTGATTCGCTTCATAAGGGACAAAATTCTCATTCACCTGTTCATATAGCTGCTTCGCTCTCGTATAATATTTCTCGATCACTTCGTCGTACAGCTCGAACGTTTCCGGGAAGGAATCTCCTACTGCTTTTTTAATGATATCCTCGATATCCTTTGTACTGTTTCCCAGTATGTAGTATCTAAGGAGTTGATAATCGGCGGTTGACGTGATCGTTCCGGTCTTCTTAATCCGGCGTATCACATCTTCCATAATTCGAGTTTCGAGGTTCCGATACTTCTTCTCGATTCCCGTAGCCAGATAACTTTCATAGCTTTTGTTCATTACGGAATCACTCCCGTCTGTTCAGGGATTTTCTTCGCTGCCTGCTCCTCTGTTTCCCCGTACCACTTCGCCCGGTATTCTGCTAGGCTCATAACCCCCATAGCTACGTCCTGCCGGTCCTCTTTGCGCTCCGTCTGCTTATCCTCAATGATTGAATCATCAAAGTCGATTGTTATCTCTGTCTCTTCAGATAGGCCAGGGACTTTCGCCACAATCCCTAACCGTATGATAATTTTAATCAGCCTTTTGAGCACAGCATCAAGTACAATCTCGTGCTTCTGCAACGTCCGGTACATATCGGAATTTTCCGAGATCACTTCCGTGGCTGTTGTTACGCCTCCCTGCTCAAAACGGTAACGCTGTGTTCCGAACCCACATTTCATTGAAAGATAATTAAGATCATCATTAATAGCTTTGCTGTGCTGCTCTACCCTCAGCGTCATATCAATTTCTTTAATAGGCTCTTTCGAGTCCTTTAAATAATCATCTGGGAGGCGATAAAACACAGTATCACCAGTATCAAAAGTCGGATTTCCGTCTTTATCCTCCAGCATCTCAGGCGCCACAAATATTCTCTTCCGGCCAAGATCAAACTCGTTCGCGTACGAGTCATATTCCAGGTCTATCTTCCGGAATACATCAATGGAATTCGCCAAGAGTGACATACCCATCGGGTTATTATCGTCTTCCGCCGCATTGTTCACCAGATTCAGCCGGTCAATTACGTACTGTGGTTCTTTCGATCCGGTCTCTATCCTGTCAGCCAGCCCCTCAAACGGTGGTAATGCATTCCACTGTTCAGGCGTCAACTCCTTCCCGGCTCCGTTCGTGCATTCAACCACCACATTCTCGATGATATAGTTTCCTGCCGCTTCTCCGGCCTTCTCAGTTCTGTGAAACTGTATCTGTACGTACTTCTTTCGATTGTACGTGTGTGGGAATAAGAAAGCGCATTCCGTGATTTCACGGTTGTTCCATGACAGAGGGAAAATGTTGGGGGCCTCCAAATAGTTTATTCTTACTTCTCCTCCGTGCACATTCCCGGCCTCGTCAACGTCCATATTGTCGAGATACGGAATATAGGCCACTGTCCCGGTTGCCGCCTTGCGCTCCTGGTATTCATTTCCGATATTCCAGAAATCGTTTTTCTGCAATACTTCTTTGACGAATGTGTTCGTTGTCTCATCAGACAGCGTTACTTTCACCCGTTCATTAAGAAGCAGGTTAGCCATATCCTCGCATACCTTTTTCGGCATTCCGAGGCTGTGACGATGACATTTCGTCCATGTCCCCTGACCACCGTATATCCGGTAAACGTGGAACTTACGGACATTGCTCCGGTACCAACTATACCATTCCGATATTTTCGAGTAAAAGGAACTGTCTACTGTGTCAATTCCTTTCTTCTTGAAATAGCTAAATATATTCATCTTCCACCTCCTCATCCAGCGGATTCCGGTATTCCTTTTCGTATTCCTTCACCGGGAGCCAGTGTTTCATTTTTTTCCAGAACCCCATGACGAGATACCGGATAGCATCCATGCAGTGATCGTCCACCTTCACAGGTACTTCTTTTCCGCGCTCGATGGATTTCTTGTCATATTCATAAGTTCCGAATTCCTCCACTGCGTATTCCTGCAATGGTGAGATCGTCATAATCCCATATGTCAATAGCTTCTGTACTCTTGATATTCCGAGTTCTACCTCATTCTCGGCGCCTCGGATTAGAACAGTATAATCACAATCCCTCGTCGCTCTTTTGATCTCCTCCGCCAGCCCTCGCGCGGAAGGATCGATAAAAACATAAAAGTAACTGCACTCATACTTTTCATGCAACGCGTCTGTGAAAGAAATAAAGTCTTTCGCATAATCAGACGGGCTTTTCTGCTTTCCCGTTTCCCTGCCTGAGTAATAATACTCTGCAAGCCCGGTTAATCGTTTCTGGTATTCATCAAGGCCGGCCGCTTCATAAACGGTCGCGTTCTGCTGTCCGTAATCTACTCCAATACCAATAATCCGATACCGCCTATTTTCCGGCCTCTCCTTATGCTTGTCAGAAAACATGTAGTAGATTACCTCATCTACCCCTATGCTCTGCCCCAGCCATACCCACCTGTATTGTCGCTCATCTGCCGCCTTCATGATCTCCGCAGACTCTATCAGGTCTTTTCCAAGCCAGTCCTCCGGAACGTCTCTATAGTCCGTGTGAATATGGATACAGTCCGCCCGCTTCTCCATCTTCTTGCACCACTTGTTGATTGGTGCGTTCGGATTCTTTGGCGGGTTGTATAGATATATCATCTGGAATCCGCTGCTGTTGCCACGGATAAACGTAGCCTCGATATTCTGTAGTTCGTCTTCTCCCTCGCCATCATCAAAGAATTCGGTAAGTTCATCGAGGATAACCAGCTTAATAGGCTTGCTCTCATCAATGATACCTTTTGTATCGTCGATACCATCAGAACCGGCGAAATACATCGTAGTGCCATATTTACGGTACGTGATTTCCATGGGTGATTTCCCGATCCGGAACGCCCTCTTGTCGATTCCCAGCCGGTTGATACCTCTCAGCATCTCCTTGTACACCGTCTTCCGCAGCTTGTTATGATGCTTTCTGAGCACTACTACGGAACCGTTCGGGTCGTTGATTAACTGGAAAATACTCCGAACGCCCGCGTAACTTGATTTCGTACCGGCTCTTCCGGATGTTAAAATGATATGGCGGTGTGTCTTGTCGTTAAACAGCGGAAGATACTTCGGTATGATCGTCTCTGATATCCTGATCTGCTTGCGGTGCATCGTTTATCACCTCCACGCCGTCGCCGTTGTCTCCGCCTGCGCTCTCCCTAATGATCTTCCCGGTCTGTGCCTGTATATGGTCAATCCTTGCCCGCTGTTCTGGCGTCGCAAGGTCCATGTGGTCAGCAAGCCATTCCAGAGCCTTCATACGGTCCGCTAGCTTTATACTGGCTCCGTCCCGCCCCTGCTTAACCTCCGTTATGATCGTTCCGTCAACCACATCGGATTCACGGAAACGAACGCTGTTAACAGTTTTCATGAGCGGAACTTTTTTCCCGGTTGCCGGGTCCTCAACCTGTATGGGGCCGAACGCTCCCATGGCCTGTATTTCCTCTCTGCCAAACTCCACATAATCGGTAATGTCAGAAAATGCAATGTCCATGTACTTCTGGAAAATATCGTGTTCGTCAAGCATTTCCCGGTTTAGCCGGTCCTGCTTAAGCCGCGTGATTTCCGCCCTGACCTTTGGATTTCTTAGTAGTTTGCACCCTTCGACCATTGCCGTCTCGTAACTGCTGTTATACGCTTTCTGGTATGATCTCGTTGCGTTGAAGCATCTCACATACCGGATGCAAAAAAGTCGTTGCTTGTCGGTCAGGTTAGGATTTTCTATCACCTGTATAACTTCCTCTGCAACAACTTCCTCTTTCTTTTTCCGAACGTTCGCTTTCTTTTCTGAGCGTTCGCACTTATTTTCCGAACGCTCGCTTTTCTTTTCCGAACGTTCGCTTCCCCACTTATATGTTGATTTCCAACGCCTGACCGTTCCCTCTGGTAGATTTAGTTCGTTTGCTATCTCCACTAATTTCTTTCCAGCAAGAAACATTGCTTCTGCCTGCTGTACTCTCTGATCTGGCGCTCTTGCCATGGTACCACCTCTATTCGCATAAAATAAAGGCACCCGTTTGCCGCCGGATGCCTTTTACAAGGAGAAACAGATTATGAAGAATGAAGCGGATCACCCGGAATCGAACCGGGACACATTACCTTCCTATGGTCGGTGAATGTCCATCTGCTATTGATGGTATGCTCCACATATACCGGATCGTCTCCGGTATTGCCCTTATTGATTTTGTAAGGTCTATTAAGGGAGAACTTTTAGACCTTGTACGGCAGCATGGACGCAGCGCCCACATTATGGACACCTCTCCATTAAACCGCCGTTATACAATCCATACGCGCCGTTATACCGATTGTGTGAGGGTTTCCAGCCGCATGCACTGCGGCCATTTTGTTAAGGCAGTAACATTAATACCCTGAAGTGGACTGCCAGTTACCGGGGCTTTTGTACTCTTCCGAAAAAGCGTGTCAGGGTTGTGTTTTATTGATACACTTTTCTCATTTTAAATTATAACACAGAAGGTCGGGACGAAACGGGACACTTTTATATTTTCCCTAATTCTCGTTGAACTTTTTTCTTACAAGCCTCCCCAGTATATCCCTCGCCCATAGCTTCGGCCACTTCATTCCATGTTTTTTCCTCGATAAAGAAAAATCTCATCATACGCCGTGTCTCACTGTCTGGAATTTCGTTTATGTACTCCTCTACATCAAGGATCATATTTTCGATCCGGGCAAGACGTAATTCCTGCTTTGCTTTCCTTTCCCGTAGCCTGGCCCTCTTGCGATTAATCTGCGTATTATCTTCATTTCCGTGTATCGTACAGATTCCGAGGGGCTTCTTCCCCCTTCTCCCCTTTGTAACCACGTCAGTAACTTCTTTGCAGATGGGGGCCATGGCCTGTATCTCTGCCTCCATCGCCTGTATCCTTTTTTCTTCGTCCACATATTCCCGCTTCAGGCTTGCACACTGTTTCAATATGCTCTTATCCATCATTACCTCCTATGCCGCGAATAACTCATGTACCTGTTTCATGGAATCATCATCGTCTATTATGTAACACTCAGACGTCGTATTTATATTGCTATGGCCGAGAATCCGCTGGATATCCTTAATTGACGCGCCATGCCTGGACATATATGTCGCAAGGTATGCCCGGAACATATGCGGGTGGAGATTAAGCCCGGAAAGCCGCCGATCAGACTCCACAATCGCGTTAAGCATATGCCGGATACTATCATCACTCAGCCGTGTGTATATCCCGCCCTTACGCCGGAAGTTGAGGAACAACGCCGGTTCGCAATCCGTGATCTGCCTACGCTCTGCCAGATACTCCTCCAGGTGTACCAGCGCCCGAGGTGTGAAGAATGCCGGCCGCTCCTTGCGCCCCTTGCCGTATATGATGCATTTACCGGCCCTGATATCAATATCATTAAGGTCAAGCCCGACAAGCTCACTCACACGCATTCCAGTCGCGATAAGGACCTCCACGACCGCCCTATCTCGTACCGTCTGGCAATCACACCGGATTATCTCCGCCTGCTCGTCCGTCAGTACTGTGCGCATCTTTTTCTCCGTCTTAACCTTGTTGATCTTGTCCATCGGATTCTTTTTGGGTTTCCGTGCCAGGCTGCCGCCGTCCTCGATCAAATCCTCCGACATGATCCACCGGTAAAAAGACTGTAAGGCGTGATACTTATTATTGATTGTCGTATCGCTGTTATGCTTAACGATCTGTCTCCAGGACAGGTATGCCCTTACGTCGTTGGTTGTGATATCAGCATAATGCTTTCTGCACCACTCAAAAAAGTTTTTAAGCTCTCCACGATAGTTCTCAATTGTTCCGGCAGTCCGTTTCTCTAACTGCATACACCGGAGCCACATTTCCACCACGCGCGGGGTATCGTCAATATACTCCGTTGGAAGCTGCCTGCCGGCGTAATCGTCTGCTAAGATCGTCTTGTCCATCAGATTCATATATAATGCCGCTTTCACCTGATTCAACCGCTCCTGCTCCGCCCACATGTCCATACTTGCCATCAATGTTTCCATCACCGTCATAACAAAATTGTCTGTATTAATCGCTGTCTGCATATTATAATCCTCCTCATGGTATGATTTTCCAGTTGATTTATCACGCCTGAGTCGGTTATAATATACTCAGGCAATAGCTAAGCGGTGGCGCATATCTTCCCGGATATCCACCGCTTTTTTCTTTTATCGCACATACGTTCTGTCTTTCAGTTTTTTATTTCCGGGGAGGTTATCCCCGGATTCTTTTTCTTACGCATCTGTAATACCAGATCAGGCCATAGCACGCTATCCAGTACACCACTCGGCAGCCGTACCAATGCAAAGCGCTTATAATGCTCCACAATCTTTCCGCGGTGCATCTCTCCGGTATGTCCCATGGAGTCGATCCCCTGGGCCTTGTAGGTATGTACAATTACTGTGCGACCGATCCTGTAATACCGCTGTGCGGCCTGTATCTCCTTCTGGGTTATGTACCCTGGTGGTATATTATCTTTTCTCACTCTACTATCCTCCTGACCTCCTCAATCATGTCAGAGCACCCCCGGCAATAAACCGGAGGGAATCCTTCCGGCGGTTCCATCTTGTCCACCTTATCCCGTACCTCTGCCTGCCACATATGCAGATACTCATTCTCAAGCCTTAAATTCAATATTTCGTTAGCTTGCTCCATTCGTTCTCGTTCTGCATCACCATCATTTGCCGCCATACATAAACTTATGGTTAGTACAGCAATCGCCCCGCCAACAAACAAAGCTATGACTATACCACATAAAACACCCATACCATTCTCCTTTCGAAAATCTCGATTTAGTTGTGTAACGTTACATATCGCTACACACTAAAAACATTTCCAGCGCCTTGCGGATCACCCAGGAGATGGAGCGGTCCTCTCGCTGACAATAGGCCATCAGCCGCTTAAACTGATCCGGCTCCATGCTTATATCCTGCCGTATGTATTTCTCTCCTTCTGCTTTTCTCGGTCTTGCCATGCCGGCCGCTCCTTTCCCTGTGTATTACTCCGTAAGTTTTTCTCAATCTCGATTTAGATAAAATTATTTTCCTATATCCTTACTACTTTCTAATATGCTATCTACAACAAAATTCATAGCCTGATCTAACTCAATACCTTTATTATCTGCGACTTTTTCTGCTATGGCCTGACATATTACTGTAGCCATAGTTAATAAACTTAATAATTTTCCCATACTAAATACTTTCGCTTTATTTTTTTTGTTTATACATAATAAAAGTCCCATATTTCCTCCTAAACATTGATTTTTGACTACTATCTGGTAAAATAAAATTATTACAAATGAAAGGTTGTGTTAATATGACAAATGGTATAAATAAACTGGCTGAAAGTGTTGCTAATGCAATCCATACAGTTCCTGAGTTATACAACGATGCACTAAAGCCTTCTGCCATAGAAGCAGGAAAAACCGCTGCGCTTCTTCTTAGGACTATTAATGCTGCACTCTCCCCTTTAGAAATCTGGGTCCTTAATAAAGAATATAATGTAGCAGAAACTAAAAAACTTTTGGCACTTAAACTCGAAAACATTTCTCCTGATAAAATAGTTACTCCTGAACCATATGTTGCAGTTCCTGCTATACAAGCTATTTCATATGCAATGAACAGCGAGGAGCTAAGAGATCTGTACGCCAATCTTATCGCTAAATCTATGAACATTGATACTAAGGATACTGTACATCCTGCATATATTGAAACAATCAAGCAGTTGTCTCCAGATGATGCAAAATACTTCAAACATATTTACTCCTTAGATATTAGACCAATGGTAGATACATTACTTACTTTTCCAAATTCCTTGATAAAAAAAGTCGTTCAAAATAGTAATACATTTAGTAAAAATTATACTAATAACTTTCCATTATCCATTGATAACCTTTCACGTTTAGGTCTTATTAATATTCCAGACGGAGTTTGGTATGGAGATGATTCTATATATGAACTACTAATTAATTATTTAAAAACAGAGTTCACTTTAGAGTCATATAAATCAGATTACCCAGATGCTCAAGGAATTATATTTTCTAAAAAGCGAATTGACATAACCGATTATGGACATAATTTTTTTAATACCTGCGTTATCTAAACTTCTACTCCTCCTATTATTCTGGGAGGAGTAATTCAGTAAATGATCGTTTTGTTAAGCAAACCGCAGCTGCTCCTTGCTATCGTCTATCCTCATGTTCGGCATTCTCTCGCCTACTTTCAGATACGGACAATTTGCAGATACGAGCGCCTGAGCCATTATCGGCACCACGCTATTCCCGATCCGCGCCACCTGTTCCCCGACCGGGTACGGCTTGCCCTCAATATCCCGATTAAGTATATAATCCTCCGGGAACCCTTGCATTTTCTTAAGTTCTTCCGGTTTTAACATACGGAGAAAGATATCTTTTATGAGATACTGTTCTCCATCAATATCAGTGACTACATTCACGAGGCCGAATCGATCCTTCGTTGTGATGGTCCCCAGCGGCTTCCCCGCTTCCTGCCCGCAGCCAGTGCCGTAATACTTAATCAGGAATGCAGATATAAGTCCAAAATGCCCCGGTGATGTGGTGATTGTATGCAACGGTTCTTCGCACCCTTGTCCTGTTCCGGATTTGTAAAATTTAGTAACGAACGCCGTAACCAAACCATACCGGTTACTGGTATCAATTGTCTTTATCGGCTCCGTCAGAAGTTGTCCGCGCGAATCGCCTGCCCGCGTCTCTCCGTGGTACTGAATCATGAAGGCAACGGCGCTCTGATTGTTAACTATGTATGGTTGTGGGTTGTTGACAACGTACTTTACATACCCGTTTGCAATCCGCTTCATGGTGGCATCTGCCAGCGGCCGCGGCCGGTCAAATATGGAACGCCCCAAGTCCGACCAATCAATATAATCTCCGCATTCCAACCATTTCTGCCGGCCATCTGCTCCGCTCTTACTGTGCGTTGGCTCCGGCCATGCAATAGGCTTCCCGTCCCTCCGGAAGATTGCATACCAGCGCTTCCGCGTTGTAGGCGCTCCGAAATCTGCCGCCACCAGTTCCCGGCTGTCAAAATCATATCCCAGCTTTTTCATGGCCGCTATGAATCGTTTGTAATCCTCCCCGGCCCTTTCTTTTATCGGGTGCCCTGCCTCGTCCAGCGGTCCCCACTGCTGTATTTCCTCGACGTTTTCCATCAGGATTACGTCCGGAAGAATTGCCTTTGCGTGCTTATACACCGCCCACGGCAGGATTCTAAGCCCCTTGCTACGTGGCTGTCCTCCTTTTGCCTTGCTGTGACTGGTGCAATCCGGAGACGCCCACATAAGCGCTACATGGCGGCCAGCAACATATTTTTTAAGATCGACCTTAAATATATCCTCGGTCAGATGCAGCGTATCCGGATGATTAACTTTGTGCATTCGGATCGCCTGCGGATCATGATTGATAGCTATATCAACCGGCCGTCCCAGTGCCATTTCTATTCCTACACTTGCCCCGCCACCTCCGGCAAAGCAATCTATAAGCAAGTCTTTCTTTAACGGCCCTATAGAATCTGTAATCTCTATCTGACCGTCACATTCGTAGTTTTCAAATACTTCAAATCCCATTTTTTCGAAAGAAGCCGGGAATTCCCGTTACGGTGGCCACCGCTCCGGCCTCCTTTCTCTGCACCATTTTCGCGACGTCAGGAAAATGGTTTATCGTTCAAATATCAGTTTAATGAATTATCGCCTGCCCACATGAAGAACATCTTCCTGCATTTACACAATCTTCTGTGGTCGTTTCTCCGCAATTCGGACAAGGATAAAAACCGTTCCCGTATTCGCATGTCTTGTAAACATCTTTTTGCATAGAAGCTGTGGCAATTTTATATGCTTCTTCGATATCAGAAAAACTTTCTCCCTCATTTGGAATAGTCGTTTTTCTACTTATAATTTCTATGGCTTTTTCAATATCCATCATGATCCTCCTCTCGGAAATATTAATTTAACTCTTTCCTGATTGCTTCTGACAACTCCGTTTCCCGTCCATAACAGTTCTCTATGCACTCAGCAGCACGTTCTAGCAACTCCTGTCTTTTTTGGTATCGGATTTGCAAGCAAGCTATTTCGGCCAGTTGCAAGCTAGACAATATTTCCTCCGGCTCCCGACCGGTATCTTCATAGGCTTTTAATTTCTGTACAATTGATATATATTCCTTATAATCTGCCGAATCTTTCCTGAAATATGCCGGCCCCCAAAGGTGTCCAAAACAATATAACTGTTCGTGAGAACTACCATCTGCATGTTTTACTATCTGGCTGTCTGTAATTCTTTTCATAGGCACATCTTCTTTCTAAAAGCTTAAATTAACTGTCTCTTCTCGCCGATCTAAACATCATTAGCAGCATTTCTGACACTGGTCTTAACCTATCCTGTCTCACCGCTTTTTTAACAGATTTTAAATCATACCATTCACCACGATGATTTTTCTTTTCTGGAATATACACGCCTACACGGTAAGGTATTTCGTTACGAACCTTTTCATAAACTTCTTGCGGCATAACATAATAGTTGAAATCTCCCAGAAAATTATGCCCGTTTTTTGAACGAAAATCTTCAACAGAGGATTTCACTTCATAACAGTAAAAATCTCCTTTTTCGATTCCGGACACCGTATTGTTGACCGGCTTAAACATCATGTAGTCCACGCGCACCGCATTACTGGTGGCATAGTCAAACGTAACTTCTCTGGCCCAGTAAATCCTCGGATCATTATGTGGACTTATGTACTTTTGTATTGATAGTGACAACAGCGCTGTAATCTCCGGTCTACTGCTCATTTCCCCTCCTAAATCTTAATTTTTTAACTCAATCAGGGCATCGAATATATTTTTCGATAACTCATAATGTTTACAGCGCTTTGATTCATTTTTTATAACCAGATCACCGGTTATTCCAAACATCTCCGAAACATCGGTTCGCTCCTGCTTATTTGTGCAATTTCCGTTCACATTCCATGCACAGTTAGCGCACTGTTTCTTTATCTGGATTTTTTCGGCAGCATGGCTTAGCTTGCCTAACATACAATCGCAGCCCTCGTCAACTGTACTTGACGGTATATACCGGCTGCGTCCGGTACCGTAATCCACTTCATCGTATCCATCACGGTAGGTATATGTTCGGGTTTTCCCGCAATACGGACATAATTTTTCAAGTGTCTTTCGCTGTGGTGTAGTACTATACATTTTCCTGATCCCCTTTCCATTCGATCACCAGCTCCGGTACCGTTATACATCTCGGCTGCCCTGGCACCATCTTGATAATCCCGGCGTCTGCCATCTGCTTGAGATGCAGGTGTACGCTGCTCGTGCTCTCCAGTCCTACGCCTTCCCCGATCTCTCTCACCGAGGGCGGCCAGCCGTGGGCTATAGTGTACTGGACTATGTAGTCCCTGATCTGCTTATGACGCTCTTTCATGGTCTGCCTTTCCGGCCTCGTGAAGCATCTCAGCTACGGTCTCCGCAAATTTCTTTTTCAGGTCTATATCATTGTCAACAAGTTCTTTACTTTTGATGCTCCGTTTGCTTCTGGTTTTCTCTCTGTACCTTGCCTCTGCCGCCTCGAAGTCAGCACCATTTTTTCGCATCTCCCGCCATACTGCCGCATAGGTTGAGCAGCCGTTTGTACTCCTGTCTGCTCTCGCCTCAATAAGTGGTTGAATGATCTCCTGTCTTGTCAACGCAAGTTTTGCAGCTTCCGCCGCCTGAGCTTTCTCTTCTCGTAATCTGCATTCCTCCTCAAAATTGAAAAGGATTGATTCGAAAAGATTCCTTAACTTCTCGCTCTGTGAAATGGCCTCAAGTGTTGATGGTTTTTTATCCGATCTGCCTTTACAGTCTTTTACTTCCTGCGCCAGGCAGACCCCATACTGCCGATCCATCTTAAGATATATTTTCCGCAGCACGGTATTTAACGAATCATTCTGCTTCGGATATCTCTTCGCCAGTTCAGTACCTCTTTTATTCATGTTCATTTTCCAGATCATGCACGGGTCCGGCTCCCCTTCCTGTTTTCTGACCGGCCCTGCTGTCTTCTTTTTTTTCCGCCGGAGGCTCCGACTCTGTATTTATCATTTCCTGCAGCTCCCGTAATCTGCCGTCAAAGTATGTAATCAATTCCGTTCTGAGTTCCGCAAATTTGGAATCCATGTATACCCTGTCAACAAAGTTTTCGGGATTATATCTCTTTCCCATGTTCACCATCTCCCATATTCTGTAGTCCCTGCATTACCAGAGCGTCATAATCAACCTCACGCTGTGGGAACTGCTGGAACTGGTTTGTTTTCTGTTTTCCTGTCCTTCCTTTGTCCTTCTGCTCAGCTTCTTTCACCGCATTTATCACCCATTTGCGGATTGCCAAATAATGACTCTTTGCTTTATAGCCTTTCATCTCGATATACTCATCAAGAAACGTGACTGCTTTTTCCGCCATCCCCTCGCCGTACTCAGCCTGTAGTTTTCCCTTTTCATCATCTGTTAACATAACATGTTTATATTCGCCATATTTGTGTTTTACTTTAACGTCAGGTGAGGGTGGAGCGTCAGCGGAAGCCGGTATATTATTATTAATCTTATCTATACTAATCTTATCTAATCTAATCTGAGAAGCCGAAATGGATACAGGCTGTACACATTCTGTATCCAAAGTGTATACGCCGGTCTCTGTCTGGGTCAAAAGTGCCTTTTCTTCGAGGTGGATTGTCTCCTTGTAGCGGTCCCTCTGGATGTAGTTATGGACCCACCAATGTGTGATTACACAAATCCCTTTTTCCATCTGGATTATGTAATTTTTTGCCACCAGAATCTTATAATCATCCTCACTGGCTCCAATGCTACGCATGATCTTTTTTGCATTGTCAAGGAATCCATCGTCATCCGCCCTCATACCAAGATGGAAGTAAAGCGCCTGGGCTGATTTCGGCATATCCAGGAACATATCGCTGTCAATAATTGCCTTTGAGAACATTCTCTTGTTTGCCATGTCTACACCTCAATTCCTGTTTTTCTGGCGTTCTGTGCCGGGGTAACGATCCGCAGGTTGTCTTTCCGGTTGTCCGCCCGATTATGGTTGATATGGTCAATCACAAGCCCATCACCGCGATACTGGCCGACTAACAGCTCATGCATTCGCATCATTTTTCCGTTTACCCTGGCCTGTGGGTATCCATCTATTCCGATCGACCATGAATGTTTTGACAGCCGGTCTACATCTTCGGCATCTACGTTAATTTCATCACCCTTGTGGGTACGTATAACATAGCTATTTGTATCCCTCTTTCCGCGTGTCTCCTGCTCTTCCTTCAAGCAGCCACAGGACTTTACATTCCCCAGTCTAAGATGCTCTCCTTTGACCAATTTGTCTTTTCCGCAGTTAAGACATTGACACTTCCAGTATCCCTTTCCTGCATATTCCCGAGCCACCAGAAACCCAAAATGCATACCGCTTAAATCTATATAACTCAATTGTAATTCCTCCTTTGTTCCCCCGCCGCTAGACGAAAGACGGCGGAGGCAGTACCATGGCAATTATTATGTTCGTGACACATTAATTCTTGCCCCCTATCTAAAGGCTCGTTTCAGAGCCGACAAGGCTTATTCTTTATATTTGATACCGTATACCTTATATTTCTCTGCAAAGCTGTTAAAACCGGTTGTATGAGCCTCTGTATGATGCACACGGCACAGACATATCTTTCGATGATCCGAATCATCAAGCGTCCTGCGATCATTTCCCATCCCGATTGCATCAACATGGTGGACTTCTCCCGGCCTTCCGCAGATAGCGCACTTTTTAAGCTTCAGACATGCATACAGGTAATGTCCAATATCATCAGTGCGGTTAAGCGCGAAATCTAATAGCGGTACTCCAGCTTCCAGCGCATAATCCAGTATCGTGTTGATATATTCCCGGGCCGTATCCATAGAGCAAGATGAGAGCGAAAAGTACTCGCAGCCTGTACGGTAAATATGCAGATACTTAAGCCACTCTTTCATGACTTCCGGCATCTCTCCTGTGAAAGCTGCAATGTCGTTAATCGTTGCGTATGCTTTCTTCCGCTGCTCTGCGCTTATGTGCCGTCCATCGTCAAGCCAGACGTTACATGTCCGCATGTGCTTTTCCTCCAGCGGACCCATAAGGTTTTTACCTGGAATGAACACCTGCAAATACGTCCCTTCCTCTACTGGCTTGTAAGCCGTTATATGTGCAAATTCATACATGCCATCACCCCACTAATTAAACGGTAATCCATTATCATCTGGCGGCGATAATTGTTTCATTTCATCGTCTGAGACTGGAGGTGGTATCTTCTCTTTATCCGGCTTCGATTTAAGCACCTTTACAGCTTCGCTATACTGGTCAGCCTCCATCTCCTCCAGAGTCTTAAGACCATAGTTCTTTAAAAGCCCCTTTATTCCAACGCCTGTTCTTTTCAGCTCCTCTATAATTTCGTTTCGCTGGTCCTCATTGATTTTCCCGTTGGAGTCAGCATCTTTGTTATCATCGATACAGAACAGGCCATTAAGCGCATATTTTCGGGCGTAACTGCTTGTACTTCCAGTTATTTGAGAAGCGTCCATGCCCTTCTTTTCTTCCTCTTCCCGTGCATATGCCTTATTGGTAATTTCGGCCCCGGTCTCGCAATCAACAAATTTTGCAATGCCCTTAACATAATACCGGTCCCCTATCTGCTCTATCTCATCGTTGAGGAAAAGCACAGCATTCACAGATTTTAAAAGCGGTTTTA
>NZ_JANFYJ010000410.1:0-296 GCF_024460495.1 Hungatella sp. SL.1.14
CACCAGATACTCCCTGTAGTAACGTCCATACTTTGAAAATGATACGGAATAGATACCAAGCTCCGAAAATCCGCGGCTCATCCAGACCGGCATCGCTCCCGGTATTTTCACTTCCATCAGAACCCTGCCCTCCTCAAGCAGTGAAGTCCCATAGGTTCCGGCCTGTAAATCCAATCCTTCGGTTCTGCAGCGTATGTTCCGGTCAAAGGTTACCCGCAGCTCTTGGTCCGCTTTGCAGAAACACGCCACACGGTCATAAGCCACGTACGCCGCCGGTTTCAAATGATACCGTTGTT
>NZ_JANFYJ010000411.1:0-296 GCF_024460495.1 Hungatella sp. SL.1.14
TAAACAACATCCTGAAGGAAATCGGACGTGACACCAATAATAAGATTCAGCCTTACAAAGGTCTGGGAGAGATGAATGCCGAGCAGCTCTGGGAGACGACCATGGATCCGGAGCGCAGGATTCTGCTTCGTGTCGCCTTTGACGAGGAGACCGCATCGGAGATTGATCTGACATTTACGACACTGATGGGAGACTAGGTAGAGCCGAGACGTGAATTCATCGAGGCCAACGCCAAGTACGGCAATCTGGATATCTAAAAAACAATTAATATTGCGTTATGAAGGAGAAGAATTATG
>NZ_JANFYJ010000412.1:0-296 GCF_024460495.1 Hungatella sp. SL.1.14
ATACGCCTGACAGGTCTCCGGCTCCGTCCCCTGACAGCAGAAGACAGCCTTAGGCTTCCGGCTCTCTACATAGAGAATCCGCTCGGTAAACAGCCTTACCGTTCCCTCTACACAGGAAAATTCCACCTGCTCCAGCCGTTTTCGCTTAAGAACCGCATCCATACACTCCGGAAGCGCCGCATCCAGCGTATCCTTCATGATAAACCGAACCGCATCCACCTTATACCCTTCCGGTGCGTAATGAAGAAACGCGGTCACAAACACAATCGCCGTCTCAGAACGGAGGGAGCGCATCC
>NZ_JANFYJ010000413.1:0-296 GCF_024460495.1 Hungatella sp. SL.1.14
CTGTCATAGGTCTTCTGATCGATGACATTATGGAAAAATACCTCATGAACGTCTATGTTGTTGCAGCCACTTTAATTATCTACGGCGTCCTGTTCATCGTCATAGAGAATGCGAACCGGAATCGTAATTTTGAGATGCAGCGGGTGGGGGATATTTCCTACCAGACGGCGCTTTATATCGGCCTTTTCCAGCTCCTGTCCCTGGTTCCGGGTTCCTCCCGGTCCGGTTCCACGATTCTGGGCGCCATGATCCTTGGCTGCTCCAGAGGCGCTGCTGCCGAGTTTTCCTTCTTCCTG
>NZ_JANFYJ010000414.1:0-296 GCF_024460495.1 Hungatella sp. SL.1.14
GTGATCCTGCTGTCGCGGCTGTTTGCGGTCAGGGAGCGGTGCCCGGTTACCATATTTCTGATTTCCGGCATATTTCCGCTGGTACCGGGAGCCGGGGTATACTGGACCGCCTATAATATTGTGACAAATGAGCTGGACAAGGCGTCTCAGACTGGCTTTATGGCTCTTAAGGTGGCAGTGGCCATCGTCCTGGGGATTGTGTTTGTGTTTGAACTGCCGCAGGGGATTTTTAAGGTGTTTTCGACAAAAGAAGAGAAACAGGGCAGTCTGTGAAGCCGGTAAATGGCTGGGCGGTG
>NZ_JANFYJ010000415.1:0-296 GCF_024460495.1 Hungatella sp. SL.1.14
GTAGCTTGTTACTTCGATACCGTTAGAAAGACGTACTCTGGCGATCTTTCTGAGTGCTGAGTTAGGCTTCTTAGGTGTGGCAGTCTTAACTGCTGTGCAGACACCACTCTTCTGAGGAGCGGAAACATCAGTAGCTCTCTTCTGTAAGGAGTTGTAACCCTTCTGCAGAGCCGGAGCTGTGGATTTCTTTACGGATGTCTGTCTTCCCTTTCTAACTAACTGGTTAAATGTTGGCATTCTTTTCACCTCCTGTGATATTTTCTGTGGTTGCTGTATTTCGTTCATCCTGGTTGCGC
>NZ_JANFYJ010000416.1:0-296 GCF_024460495.1 Hungatella sp. SL.1.14
CTGGCAAAAATCTGGGTTTTCTTAATCAAGTTTATTACTCCGGTGATGGTCGCCATTGTAACCATTACAGGGTTCATTGCCATTTATCATACAGTCTAGGGGCGGTGACAGACCCGTCTGAATATTTATACTGTGACAGGAATATACATTACCATATCTTATTTTACCTGAACATGGAGGAATTGGAATGTGTACCGCAATCACTGTCCAGACACCGCAAAGAGAAGTTTATTTTGGACGCACCATGGATTTTTACTATCAGCTGGAACCGGAGCTGTATTTTATTCCAAAAGGAT
>NZ_JANFYJ010000417.1:0-296 GCF_024460495.1 Hungatella sp. SL.1.14
GTGTGTACTATTATAGAGGTGCAAGTGCTAATGGATAGAGAAGAATTATTTTTGAAAT
Organism: Hungatella sp. SL.1.14; assembly: GCF_024460495.1. Lineage (NCBI taxonomy): Bacteria > Bacillati > Bacillota > Clostridia > Lachnospirales > Lachnospiraceae > Hungatella > Hungatella sp. SL.1.14. The sequence goes on from NZ_JANFYJ010000417.1 coordinate 59, forward strand.
ATATGGAACAGATATACCGGATGGCTTTTTTTATGCTGTCGAATACTCATGATGCCGAGGATGCGGTACAGGAAACTTATGTGCGTATGCTTGTAAAAAAGCCAAAGTTTGCTGATGAAGAACATTGATAGGCATGGCTGTTGAGGGTATGTATCAATATTTGTAAGAATCAGATACGTTTTTGGAAGCGACATCCGCAGTATGAGATTGAGGAGATTCCTATTTAGATTGATTCATT
>NZ_JANFYJ010000418.1:0-296 GCF_024460495.1 Hungatella sp. SL.1.14
GTTCCCGGATAACCGAGTTCCTCCTCCATCCGGTTTAAGCCTTCCTTGGCAGGCGCCCAGTCAGGCAGATATTTGCTCAAATCGTAATTTACATGCACAAAACAGGCAGATATCACCGAAAGAATCACCGCAACGGCAAAAATCTTCTCGATCCATCTGCCTTTCTGTACAAGCACATCGACCATACTAAAACGCTTTTTCTGTCTTTTCTCTCTTGTTTTTCTCGTTTTCACAGCCATCACCCTTTTCCAATCTTTCCGATCTTAACAATAATACCTTTTCCCCTTTTTGTAATT
>NZ_JANFYJ010000419.1:0-296 GCF_024460495.1 Hungatella sp. SL.1.14
CCGAAGAAATTGATGACGTATTTGGAGATTCCTGAAGCAGTAAGGCGGGGGTAACATATGAAAGAGAAAAAACGTATGAATCCAAGAAAAGTATCCGCGATGAAGGATTTTGCCTGTGTGCTTCCGGTACTGATATTCCTGGCGGTATTTACTTATTATCCGATCGCGGAGCTGTTCCGGATCAGTTTTAAGGACTGGAACTTGTTAAATGATACGTGGCACTATGTGGGATTTAAATACTGGAAGTGGCTGTTTGGAGGCTCCGGTACCAAATATCTCTGGAACTCCTTAAAGGT
>NZ_JANFYJ010000042.1:0-28740 GCF_024460495.1 Hungatella sp. SL.1.14
CAGAGGCTATTATGATTTAGCCACAGCCTATCAGTCCGTGCACGTCAACCGTTGAAACCGCCGTGTACCGAACGGTATGCACGGTGGTGTGAGAGGACGGGAGTTAATCACTCCCTCCTACTCGATTACATCGGAACTTATGGAAAGGAAGTTAACAAATGTTCAAGCTCAAAACTCAAAACAACGCCGGGCAAAATAAAATACTGCCGGTAATCGCAGTTGCATTTCCCGTTCTGGTAATCCTTTTCTGGCAGTATGCGTCAACCCATGGGCTGGTAAAAGCGTCTCTGGTGCCGGCTCCCTTAACAATTGCTAAGACATTTCTGTCCTACATGGAGTCGGGAAAACTCTGGAAGAACTTAAGCGTCAGCTTTGGCCGTGTGGCCTGCGGTTATATGATCGGAGCGGTATGCGGCGTGGTTGTGGGATTCCTGATGGGGTTATTTAAGCCGGTGAGCGCCGCGTTAAACGGAATTGTCAGCGTACTCCGCCCTATTCCCACTATTGCGCTGGTGCCGATTGTGATACTGCTGGCCGGTATCGGTTTCTCTTCCAAAGTTGCAATTATTGCCTTTGGTTCTTTCTGGCCGGTGCTGCTCAATACCATGCACGGAATCCAGACGGTGGACAGCAAGCTGCTGGAAGTGGCATATACGTACCGGATAAGCAATGGAAAAACTATTTTTAAGATCATTGTTCCCTCCTCTATTCCCGCCATACTTACAGGCCTGCGGCTTGGCATGAGCAATGCGTGGATGAGTGTGGTTGCCGCAGAGATGATCGCTTCCTCCACCGGTATCGGTTATCTGATCACCCTGTCCAGAGAGACGGCAAACGCCCGAGTCATGTACATGTGTGTGCTGGTTATCGGTGTCATTGGACTGATGATAGATAAGGGACTGACCCGGCTGGAACACTATTATCTGGCGAAGACCCGCGGCATGGCAGACAGCAAATAAGGAGGGCCGATAAACTATGGCAGAGAACACAAATATTCTGGAAATCAACGGTCTGCACAAGAATTTCTTTATCAGGGGACAGAAATTTGAGGTGCTTGCAGGCGTGGATCTGACGGTTAAAAAAGGGGAGCTTCTGGCGATTGTGGGAGCCAGCGGCTGCGGTAAGAGCACGCTGTTAAAGCTGATTACCACTCTGGAAACGATCAGTTCCGGTGAAATCTTACTGGACGGAGAGCCGGTTAACGGCCCTTCCCCCAAATGCAGCATGATCTTTCAGGAGGCAAGGCTTTTTCCATGGCTGACAGTGCAGCAGAACATTGAGTTTGTAATATCCGACAAGGTGCCCAGGGCTGAAAAAAAGGACATGGTGGATCATTACATTCATCTGGTAGGACTGGAGGAGTTCACGAACGCAGTGCCCAATCAGCTTTCCGGCGGCATGCAGCAGCGTGTCAGCATCGCCCGAGCACTCGCCACGAGGCCGCAGCTGCTGCTGTTGGACGAACCCTTCGGCGCACTGGATGCATTTACCCGTATGGCTATGCAGCAGGAAGTGCTGCGCATCTGGGAGCAGGACAAGACGACGATGATGATCGTCACCCACGATATCGACGAGGCCATTTACTTAAGCAGCCGTGTTGTGATTATGGGAAAAAATCCGGGAGTGGTAAAGAAGATTGTGCCTGTAGACTTACCGTTTCCAAGGGATCGTACCGATACCGCGTTTCTGGAAATCCGCGGCGAGATTATGAAAGAATTTCTCGGCACTTAAGGGCCATAACCCTGTCATCCGTGAAGGCGCTGTGAAATGCAGAGTGTACTGCATCTCGCGGCGCCTTCACGGATGGTATAGCTGCATTTTCTGCCGGAAGTCCCCCCGTTGAAAACTTTCCGGAAAAATGGTACACTGGTAGGGACAAAACAGGAACAGGAGAGATATCATGCTATTGAAAGAACCACAGTCCCGCTTTGAGGAGTACTACAGAATCTATGAAGAGTCCTTCCCCAGCAGGGAGCGGCGGACCAGGGAGCAGCAGAGAGACATACTGAGTCATCCGTGCCACCGTGTCAGAATCAGGGAGGAAGACGGAAGCATGCTGGCGTTCGTGAGCTATTGGGAACTGCCGGGCTGTTTGTTTTTGGAGCATCTGGCCACCACGGAGCAGTGCAGGGGAAAAGGTTACGGAAAGCAGCTGGTGGAGGAATGTCTTGCCGAAACGGACAAGCCCGTGTTTCTGGAGATTGAACCCGTGACGGAGGACGATCCGATGACCGGCAGGCGGGCTGGCTTTTATGAACGTCTGGGCTTTTTCGTCAATACGTTTCCGTATATGCAGCTTCCGCTGAAGGAGGAGGACCATCCCATTCCGCTGTGGGTGATGAGTTACGGAAAGCCTGTGACAAAAGAGGAGTTTGAGCCTTATAAGAATGAAATACACGAGATTGCCTACGGGACGGCGGATTCTGGCCGTTTCCGTCCGGAATAGAGAACATTGACAGCGAACCGGCGCTGTGGTGAATCAGGGGAAGCCGATGAATATTAATGAAATAGCAAAGCTGGCGGGAGTGTCCAGGGCGACGGTCTCACGGTTTTTAAATGACGGTTATGTCAGTGATGATAAGAAAGAAAAAATAAGAAAAGTGATCGAGGAGACAGGTTATAAGCCCTCCGCACAGGCTCAGACACTGAGGACGAAAAGGACGAATCTGATCGGGGTGATTATCCCGAAGATCAATTCCGCGTCCATCAGCCGTATGGTAGCGGGGATCAGTGTTGTACTGTCCAGGGCCGGATACCAGCTCCTCCTTGCCAATACCGACAATGATGAAAAGGAAGAAGTCAAGTATTTACGTGTGCTGGCTGAGAATCAGGTCGATGGAATCATCCTGATCGGAACGGTCTTTACGGCGGCCCACAAAAAGGTCCTGAAGGAGCTGGCCGTACCGGTGGTGATCCTGGGACAGAGCCTCGCCGGGTATTCCTGCGTCTATCACGATGATTATCACGCGGCATACGATTTAACTACTCTGCTTCTCGCTCATGGGAGACATCCGGCCTGCATCGGCGTGCTGGAACGCGATGAGGCGGCCGGAAAGCGAAGAAAGGAAGGCTTTTTAGACGCGGTGAGAGACTCCGGAGCCGGTACAGACCGGGTGCCCTGCGCGGAAGGCAAATTCAGCATGGATTCGGGATATGAGCAGACGAAGCTTCTTTTGAGCGCAAATCCTGAGATTGATTCCATATTCTGCGCTACGGACAGCATTGCCATAGGCGCTGTGGCGTATCTGCGGGAAATCGGAAGACGGGTCCCGGAGGAGATTCAGGTTGCCGGGATTGGAGATTCAGAGACGGCCAGGGTATGTGTGCCAAGGCTGACCACGGTCCACTACTACTATAAAACGAGCGGGGAAGAGGCCGCGCGCATGCTGGTCAACATGCTGAGTGCCGGCGGCCAGATTCGCAGAGAAGTGAAGATGGGGTATGAGATCGTATATGGAAAGAGCACAATTGTTCAGAGTAAATGAGTTTGTATCAGATACACGAGAGGAGACCGGGCCGGACACTGGAAAGAATGGTGTCCGGCCCGGCTTATTTTCCCGGGAAGGCAGATCAGGGATGCGATTCCGGCCGCTCTGTTTTTACCGGTTGATTTTGTGCAGATTATACAAAAAAACAGTTTTTGTTTGTTATATTGGACGGTTTACAGGGGAGAATGGAAGGTATATAATAAAAACAAGATATGAGATCGATCTCATATAAATAACCAGCATATTATATAAAATACAGAATAACTGGTAAAAAAAGAATGGGAACAATTTCATAAAATCCAGAGGAGGGTAATTATGGATTACAGGGAGTCAGCAAAACAGGTTTTCGAATTGATTGGCGGAAAAGCAAATCTGATATCCGCAGCCCACTGTGCCACCAGACTGCGCCTTGTGGTGGCCGACGAGTCGGTCTGCGACAAGGGAGCCATAGAGAATGTGGACGGGGTAAAGGGGGTGTTCAGCGCTTCCGGACAGCTTCAGATCATTTTCGGAACGGGCACGGTAAATAAAGTCTATGATGAATTTATCGCCATAGCAGGAATTACGGCTGCATCGAAGGATGAGGTAAAGCAGGCGGCGGCCAGGAAGGGAAATCCGTTCCAGAGGGCGATCAAGGCGCTCGGTGACGTGTTCGTCCCCATCATTCCGGCCATTGTTGCCAGCGGTCTCTTAATGGGGCTTTTAGAAGGCATCTGTAAGGTATACCCGGCGCTTGCTGGATCAGGCACCTATACGATTCTTCATCTGATGAGCAGTGCGGCATTTACCTTCCTTCCGGTCCTGATCGCGTTCAGTGCGGCAAAGGTTTTCGGCGGCAATCCGTTTCTGGGAGCCGTGATCGGTATGGTTATGATCCATCCGGATCTGCTGAATGCATGGGCAGTGGCGGGAGCCGAGTCGATTCCCACCGCCTCCGTATGGTTTGGCCTCTATAACATTAACCTTACCGGTTATCAGGGCCATGTAATTCCGGTCGTTATCGCCGTATTTTTTATGTCGAAGCTGGAGAAAAAGCTGCACACGATCGTACCGGAGATGTTTGACCTGTTTGTAACCCCGCTGGTGACGGTTCTTGTGACAGGGTACGTGACCCTGACTGTTTTTGGGCCGGTCTTCTCCCTTCTGGAAAACGGAGTGCTGGAAGGCGTGAAATTCCTGATTACCATCCCGTTCGGCATCGGTTCCTTCTTTGCCGGAGCGGTTTATGCTCCAACAGTAGTAGCGGGTGTCCATCATATGTATAATGCGCTGGAAGCCGGACTGTTAAGCTCTGCCGGAATCAACACCTGGATGCCGATTGCCACAGCGGCCAATGTGGCCCAGGGCGGAGCGGCTCTCGCGATTGCACTGAAAACAAAGAATAAAAAAGTGAAAGAGCTGGCGCTTCCCGCTTCACTCTCCGCATTTCTCGGCATTACGGAACCGGTTATCTTCGGCGTGAATTTAAGATTTATGAAATCGTTTATTGCCGGCTGTATCGGCGGTGCCTGCGGAGCCATGGTATCCGGTATTCTCGGCGTAGGCGCTTCTGCTTACGGAATTACGGGACTGTTCGGATTCCTGATTACCACCGACTATGTATGGCAGTATGCCCTGGTAATTCTTGTGGCTGCAGCAGTCGCCTTCTTCATTTCCTGGTCACTGTTCCATGACGAGAAGGAAGAGAAGAAAGAAAAGGAAGAGAAAGCTGAAATCGGTGGCAACGCTGAAGAAAAAAATGTAAATGTACCTCATACAGTATACAGCCCTTTAAGCGGGACCATTATTCCCATGAAGGAAGTAAAGGATCCGACATTTGCCGCTGAAGTTCTTGGGCATGGCGCGGCGGTGATACCGTCGGAGGGAAAAGTCTGCGCTCCATGTGACGGCACAGTGGTCACGATCTTTGAAACCTGCCATGCCATCGGGCTGATGTCCGAAGACGGAACGGAGATTCTGATCCACGTGGGGCTTGATACCGTGAAACTGGGAGGAAGATATTTTACTCCTCATGTAAAGAGCGGAGATGCCGTAAAAAAAGGCGATTTAATGCTGGAATTTGACGCGAAAGCCATTGCGGCAGCCGGATACGATATCACCACACCTGTGATCATCTCCAACAGCTATGCATATCAGTCGGTAGAAATGAGCACAGAGAGCGCTGTCAGAGCGGGAGATGCCTTAATTACAGTAACCAAAGGATGACCGCATCGGGTTTTTAAAGAACTGAAGCGATGCGGCGCCAGATCAGAAAGGAGCCAGCCATGAACCGAACCGCCGAACATGAGACAATGGATCCCTACCGTTTAAAACTTCATTTGACGCCTCCCGCTGGCTGGCTCAACGATCCCAACGGTTTATGCCAATATCGAGGCACATACCATGCGTTTTATCAGTATGTGCCCGGGGACGCTCTGGGAAAGGGAAAAAAATGCTGGGGGCATGCTGTCAGCAGCGATTTAATCCACTGGAGAGATGAGGGGATCTTCCTGGAACCCGACCGCCCCTTTGACCGGGACGGCGTCTATTCCGGATGTGCCTGGACTGATGAAAATGGAATTCATCTCTTCTACACTGGAAACGTAAAGGAAGCAGGAGATTATGACTATATCCGCGAGGGCAGACGGGCCGCGCAGGTATTGGTGGAGACGAAAGATGGAAAAGAGGCTGGAGAAAAGAGGCTGCTTCTGACCAATAAAGATTATCCGGAGGACTGTACGCTTCATGTCAGGGATCCCAAGGTCTGGAAGGAGGGCGGAATGTACCATATGGTGCTGGGCGCCCGGAAGAATAACGATCAGGGAGCGGCGATTCTCTATGAATCGTCTGATCTGACGGCCTGGAAGCATGCAGGAGAGATGACGAGCGAGATTCCCTTTGGCTATATGTGGGAGTGCCCCGACTGTTTTGAAATGGAAGGAACAGCATTTTTATCCTTCTGTCCGCAGGGGCTGCCCCGGGGCGAATTTGAAAACCAGAATATTTACCAGTCAGGTTATGTCCGCCTGGAAGAGGGGATGTCCAGGCCTCAGACAGTGAAGACCGCGTTATTTACGGAGTGGGATAAGGGCTTCGATTTTTATGCGCCGCAGACATTTGCCGATGAGAAGGGAAGAAGAATCTTAATTGGCTGGATGGGGCTTCCCGACATAGAGGAAGAGTACGGCAATCCGACGGTGGCCTCTGGCTGGCAGCACGCTCTGACGCTGCCGCGGGAAATCACGTATCGGGCCGGCCGGCTGTGCCAGATGCCGGTTGAAGAACTGAAGCTTCTTCGCAGAAATGAAAGAAACGTGGAAACGGGAGAAACCTCCGTCCTCTCCGGGGGGATCTGTGAGATAGAGATTGATCAGATAGAGGCTGGCTCCTGCCGGATCTGTTTTAACCGGGATCTGGTTCTGGATTGCAGGGACGGAGTTTTCACCATGGAATTTTTAAACAGGACCGGCGCCGGCCGTACCGTGAGACATGCCAAAGTAGACAGACTTCAAGACCTTCGGATCATCATGGATACCTCGGCAGTCGAAGTATATGTAAATCATGGCAGCACCGTATTCACTTCCCGGTACTATCCGGAACCCGGTAAATCCAGTGTCGTGATCGATTGTGAGAAGAGCAGAAACAGGCTGTGGGATTTGGGCTGCTGATTAAAGCAGCCTCTTTTCTTTTGCCGCCCATCTGGTATAATGAAACCATATGCCGCCGCAGGCGGTCACAGAGTACCGGAGGTGTGGAAAGGAGAGACGAAAACCATGGCAAAATTTACAATTGTATTTCACAGCGTCTGCGGAAATACGTATCAGATTGCAGACTGCTTTTACCGAGTGCTTCAGGAGAGAGGGCAGGAGGTGGCGCTTTACAGAACCGCGGATGCCTCCTTTGAGTCGGGGGAAAGGAGGATTGATGAGTTTAAGCATCTTCAGGCTGCAATTGAGGCGGTGCCGGTCATAGAAGAGGCAGCTCAGGTTCTGGGAAGCGATGTGCTGCTTCTCGGTTCTCCGACTTATTACGGATGCGTTTCGGCGCAGATGAAGGCGTTTATGGATTCCTTTGAAAAAATGTGGGCAGATGCTCCCACGGCCGGTATGTATTTCGGCTGTTTTACATCGGCGGGAGACGGCTGCGGCGGGCCGGAGCTGTGTCTGCAGGTAATGAACACCTTTGCCCAGCATATGGGCATGGTTCCCATATCGGTTCCCTGTAATATCGGAGGAACGGCGCAGCCGGCGTACGGAATCAAACACGTGTCCGGAGAAAAGGCGGACCGGGCGGTGACGGAAGAGACCCAAACGGCGGTAAGGAATTATGCGGACCATATTCTGAGAGTCATTTCATAAGGGGAAGAAAACGGAGAAAAGATACACAATTTTCAGGAAAAGATGTTCTTTTTTATGATATCTCAAAGAAAGGATTGAATTAAAAACTTCCTTGTGTTACCATGAGATTGGTCAGTTATTTCTACAAATTAATACATATTACAAGGAGGGTTCTTATAAATGGATATCCGCTATTCAGCTAATCAGAAAGATTTTAAACGTTACACAACAGAAGAGACGAGAAATGAATTTTTAATCGAGAATTTATATGTTGCAAATGAAGTCGTAGCCGTATACTCCCATGTAGACCGTATGGTTACACTGGGCTGCATGCCGACTACGGAGACTGTTTCCATCGATAAGGGAATTGACATCTGGAAGAATTTCGGGACAGGCTATTTCCTGGAGAGAAGGGAAATCGGTATTTTCAACATCGGCGGAGCCGGCAAGATCACTGCTGACGGCGAAGTGTTCGATATGAATTATAAAGACTGCTTATACATCACAAAGGGAACAAAGGAAGTTCTTTTCTCCAGCAATGACGCAGCCAATCCTGCAAAGTTCTATATGGTGAGCGCACCGGCGCACAAGGCCTGCAAGACCACCTTTATTCCGATTGAGAAGGCTGCCAAGAAGCCGTTAGGCGCTATGGAGACCTCCAACAAGCGTGTGATCAATCAGTTCATCCATCCGGATGTTCTTGAGACCTGCCAGCTTTCCATGGGAATGACTGTGCTTGATCTGGGCAGTGTATGGAACACCATGCCGGCACACACTCATGAGAGACGTATGGAAGTTTACATGTACTTCGAGATTCCGGAGAACAATGTGGTATTCCACATGATGGGCGAAGGAAATGAGACGAGACATATCGTAATGCAGAATGAACAGGCTGTTATCAGCCCGTCCTGGAGCATTCACGCAGGCGCAGGCACCAGCAATTACACATTTATCTGGGCCATGGGCGGCGAGAATCAGGCGTTTGATGATATGGATGTCATTCCAACAACGGAACTGAGATAGTTAGAACACTGCAAAGTTACACCCGGGAGTGGACAGGATTTTGATTCTGACCATTCCCGGGTTTTTCTTATCTTAAGCTAATAAATGAGATTCATCACAATCCCCTGCGGAAAATCTCCATACTTTTCACCGAACAAATTGATGCCTCCGATATGCCGGGCATCTTTTTTTATCTGGATCAACAGCGAGATGTAGGGGTGATCCTGGAGCTTTAAATCTTTGATCGTCAGCCGGGGATCGATCAGGCTTCCGTCTAAGTAGCTGCCGTTTTCCCGGACGGAGAATGTTTTGAGCAGTCCATACTGGGTGCGGCCGTTGGGCCAGGCGGGGGGAGTCAGGCGGCCGCGGCGGGCACCGTAATCTCCGGGGGAACAGTGGGTAGCGACTTCATGGCCGTTGATGGAGACGGTGATATCGGAGGGCCAGTCTTCCAGAAAGCCGGGCGCTTCGGAACAGAGCTCCATGCAGAAAGAGATTTCGTGGAGTTCTAATAAAGGGTTGGTCAGGTTGGGAAACCGGTATTCCACGAAGCCCTGCTGAAACCAGATCAGCTGTGCGTTTCCGCGCAGAGGCGAGTAGAAGGTGCGGGCGCTGTCGTAGGCGTCCATGACGCCGTTCTCATCCGCCAGACCGCAGGTGGGTTCCACCTCACACTGATAGTAATTGCCCACAGGCATATCCATAGTGATTGTATTATCGGCCAGATCCGCGTCCGCGTCAAATGTTTCCAGGTGAAACGTCTGCATACTGCAGATACAGACACGCATGGAACCGTGCAGTCCGGGCTGGGTTTCCGTGACGATCAGCTTTGCCTCTTCCAGGATCTTGATGTGCAGCGCGGTCGAGGATACGGGGATGGAGAGGATATCCGCAATTTCCTGCAAAGAGAGGGGCGTATTTTTTAACAGATTTAAAATATTGAGGCGGATTGGAGAGGATAAGGCCTTTCCGATCCGGACAATCTGGTCGTGATGAGCCGGATTGCTTAAGTGAAGCTGGATATCGCGTTCTCCGATGATCTTAACCGGAGCTTTTTGTTTTCGTGACATGACTGGTTCCTCCTTTTCTTACATTATTTTTTGAATACTGTAATTTAAAACCACATATTTATTATATAAAAAATGTAACAAAATATCAAGTGTAATAAAAAACTGGTAGAATTATTGTTGATAATACATAAAAATATAGGTAAATAGCAAAACATACTTGATATAATATACAAATTATGCTAAGATAAATTATGTAATAAATGTGGCAAGACAAAGAAACAACGGGATAGATCGGGGTAAGGTTTCTCTGTTTAATACATATTTATTGTAATTAAAACGGAAGCAAAATTCAAGTATGAATAAAAAGAAAAGGAGAGGGAGAAATGAGAAAAATGAAGAAAATGGTGTCACTGACTATGGCGGCGGTTATGACTTTGTCGTTAGCGGGATGCGGCGGCGGTGGATCGACACCGGAGACGAAAGCGGCGGAACCGGCGGAGTCCAAGGCTGAGACAACGGCGGAGGCCAAAGCGGAGGAGACGACTGCGGCACAGCCGGCGGGGGAAAAGACGACGATTACATTTATCAACGGCTTTACCGGCGGAGACGGTCCGTTTATGACCAAGATTGTAGATGCGTTTAACGAATCACAGGACCAGTACTTTATTGAGCAGCTTCAGGATGCAGACCATTACACGAAGTTTAAATCAGATGACTTTGATATGCTGATTATCCATGCGGACTGGATTTCCACCTATCATGCGCTGGGCCTTTTGAGAGAGGTCTCCGACATCTATGAGAAAGCAGGTCTGTCCTTTGAAAATGACTGGCATCCGATTACTCAGACGTATGCAAAGTACGATGACGGCATTTTTGCATTCCCATTAGACTTATACGCAGAGACTTTCTATTACAATAAAGAGTATGTGAAAGAAGTACCGAAGACGTATGACGATATGAAGGCACTGCGGGACCAGCTGGATTCTGAGAACTCCGGAATCTATCCGATGTCAATTCCTCTTACCGGTGATCACCAGTGGGCGTGGATGACGGCTCTCGGCCAGTCCGGATGCAACTGGGTGGAAGGCGAACACATTAAGATGGACACCGATGAGATCGCAGACGCATTTATGAAGATTCATGATCTGATCTATAAGGATCATATCAGTGCGGCCGGCTTGGGTGATAACGACCACTTTAATACCTTTATCAAAGAATCCAAGGACAATACCAATGTCAGCGCAGTGACCAGTCTGACAGGTCCGTGGAATTATACGGCGGCCAAGGAGGTTCTGGGCGACAATCTGGGAATCGGCACGCTTCCTCAGCTGTATGGAGACACGAAGGTAGTTCCTGCCGGCGGCCACACCTTCGGCGTATCTGCAAAGGTAACAGACGAGAAGAAGATCGATGGTATCGCGGCATTTATGAAATTTGCTTATCAGCCGGAAATCATGTTAAACTGGGCAGATTCCGGTCAGGCTCCGATTCATTTAAAGACGATGGAACTGGTAAAACAGTCTCCTGACAAGTATCCGGTTGCCAATGTAAACTATCAGATCTTTGATTACGCGATGATTCTTCCTGCCATCTATAACATCAGGGAACAGGTGAAATATGTCAATACAACCGTATGGTCCATGGTAATCCAGACTCCTGATTTAAAGAAGGAGGATTTAATGGAAGAGCTGAAGAATGCGACGGAAATTGCGACGGAATTATCTGAATTTTAATCGTTAGACCATGAGGGGCTGCCGCTTATGAAGATCATAAGTGCGGCAGCCCTTTCTGATGCAAGCTGCAGGGCAGCAGACAGGAGGTTGTCATGAAGAAAAGAAAAGGCACTGCGGTGCTGTTTATTATCCCCTTTCTACTGTTTTTTCTACTGTTCTGGCTGATCCCATTTGTGTACGGCATCGTGATGAGCGTATCCAAATACAGTCTGATTCAGGGAAACCGGGGATTCGTGGGATTAGCGAACTATATCAAGATTTTATTTTCTTCTTCCATGTACCACAAATCATTTGTCCAGGGGCTGGGCAATACGGTAATTTTTGTCATGCTCACTACTCCGTTTCTGGTGTTTGGAAGCCTGTTTCTGGCGCTTTTGCTGGACCGGCTGCCGGAACGGCTGAAGGGGATTTTCCGGACGATTTACTTTGCGTCCTATTCCGTTTCCGTAACCGCAGTGGCGGCGGTGTTCGTCTGGCTGATGAAGGGAAACGGCGGATATTTTAACAATATGCTGATCAGCATGGGAATTATCAAGACGCCGATTCCATGGATGGAGCAGCAGCCGTTCGTATGGGTGGCGCTGACGGTAGCCACGGTCTGGTGGACGATCGGTTACAACATGATGCTGTTTGTCAACGCACTCAATGAAATAGATACCAGTCTGTATGAGGCCTCTGCCATGGATGGCGCAGGGTTCTGGGTACAGTTCCGATATATCATTCTTCCGAATATCAAAAATGTATTTTTCTTTGTCCTGATGACAACGATTATCGCCTCCTTTAACGTCTACGGCCAGCCAAGGCTGATGACAAAAGGCGGCCCGGGCGAGACGACGAAACCGCTGATTATGATGATCACCTCTACGATTATGGACCGCAACGACTTAGGCGTGGGAAGCGCGATGACGATTCTCATGGGAGTGGTGATTATCCTCTGCTCCGTCGGACAATACTACCTGACCAAAGAGAAAGATAATTTAAAATAGGAGGGCGGCAAGATGAAAAAGAAATATTTTAACCGGATTTTGCTGGTCATGTGCGCATGTGTGATTGCGTATGCGTTTCTGCTGCCGCTGCTTTTTATGCTGTTTACCAGCTTTAAGGGTCTGGCGGAGGCGATGACCTCTTCAACGCTGCTGCCTCACACGTGGACGCTGCAGAATTACCGCGATCTGTTTGCCAGTACATCCACGGCGCCGATCTTTAAATGGCTGATGAATACGGCGGTGGTAACCGTCAGCGGTACGATTTTAAGAATCACTACCAGCGTACTCGCAGCTTATGCGCTGGCGCGTCTTCCGGTTCCCGGGAAGCGGTTCATCGTAGTGGGGCTGGTATGGGCGATGGCGATTCCGGAGATCGTGACATTTTTCCCATTGTTTTATATCTTTAAACAGATCAATATGCTCAATTCGCTGCTGCCGCTGATCTTACCCTCCGGCTCTGGCGTCATGTGCATCTATCTGATTTATAATTTCCTCCTGTCCTTCCCGAGGGAGCTGGAGGAAGCCGGACTGGTGGAAGGCGCCAATGTCTTCCAGGTACTGTGGCACATTGTTCTTCCGTCCGTGAAGCCGGTGGTGATTACGCAGGCGTTTATCACATTTCTGGGACTCTATAACAGCTATCTCTGGCCGTCGCTGGTGGTCAATAAGCAGGAGAACCGGACTGTGACGCTGGGGATCGCAGCGCTGGTTCTGGGGGAAAATTATACGAACCCCGGACTGATGATGGCATCGACCCTCGTATCGGTGGTGCCGGTCCTGATTATTTTTATGTTTGCCAATAAGTATGTCGTTAAAGGATTTACACAGTCGGGTATTAAATAAGGTAACAGTACAGTCTCTGCGTCCGTCTGGTCTTGTGCTGCGGTTTGCCCGGCCTTTCCAGTTCCGGTTTCGGGCATAAGCATTTCTAAATGTGCAGGATTTTTCTAAAAACCAGGGGAAATGCCCAAACTCGCTGCGCTCAGACAGGTGGACATTTCCCCTGAACGAAAAATTCTGCGCATTAAGAACTGCTAAACAATCCGCCGAATGACAATGAGGGGGACTCTCCGCTACCCTGCAAAGTCACAGGAAAGACCGGGCAAACCGCAGCACAAGACCAGACGAACGCAGAGACTGTACTGTTATGAAATAAGCTTGGAGGATAACGTATGAGAGAAGAGTATCCGCGTCCTGATTTTGTGAGGAGTGAATGGGTAAATTTAAATGGAGCCTGGGATTTTTATCTGGGCGGAGAAAAGCGAACGATTGAGGTGCCGTACGTGTGCCAGTGCCGAAAGAGCGGGATCGGTGAACGGATTCGGGAGGATTCCGTTGTCTATGAACGGACCTTTCAAGTTCCCGGGACCTGGAAAGGGCGGACCGTGCTGCTGAATTTCGGAGCGGTCGATTATTTCTGCCGGGTGTGGGTCAACGGACAGTGCGTGGGAAGCCATATTGGAGGTCAGACTCCCTTCAGTTTTGATGTGACCCGCTGTCTGAACTGGGGCGATGAGTGTATCCGCGTGGAGGTGGAAGACTGGCTGAAGGATGAACAGATCGCCAGAGGAAAACAGTACTGGGAGGATGAATCCAGTTTTATCTGGTATACGCCCAGCACCGGAATCTGGCAGACGGTATGGCTGGAGCCGGTGTCCGAATCACGGTTTTCCTGGATTCGTTTTACGCCGGACATTGATGAAGGGACGGTAAAGATCGATTACCGGCTGGAACAGGGAACGGCGCTTCCGTGCGAGACGGAGATCACGATCTGCCGGGAGAACGAAACGGTATTTAAGGGCACCATGTGGTGCAGGGAACTCTGCAACACCATTACGGTGGATGTATTTCAGAAGAAGGCGTTAAACGGTGCCTTCCATTTTGTCGGGGCTTACTGGTCGCCGGAGAATCCTAACCTCTATGAGGCTGCCATGGCCTTGCGCTGCGGCGCGGAGGTGACCGACCGGGTGGAGAGCTATTTTGGAATGCGGAAGGTCCGGATTGAAGACGGAAAAATCTATTTAAACAACCAGCCTTATTACCAGAAGCTTCTTTTAGACCAGGGGTACTGGGCGGAAAGCCTGATTACAGCGCCTTCCGATGAGGACTATAAAAATGATATTTTAATGTCCAAGGCTATGGGCTTTAACGGATGCAGAAAGCATGAAAAGGTGGAGGATCCCAGGTTTTTATACTGGGCGGACCATTTGGGCTTTCTGGTGTGGGAGGCCATGGCGAGTTTCTGGGTCTATACGCCGGAGGGCGCCTGTGCCTTTATGAGAGAATGGATGGATGTGATCCGGAGAGACTACAATCACCCCAGCATCATTGTCTGGGGCATGTTAAATGAGAGCTGGGGCGTTCCGGGAATCTATGAGAATCAGGAGCAGCAGAGTTTTTCCAAATCTCTTTACTATATGGCCCACAGTCTGGATTCTACCCGCCTGGTGATATCCAACGACGGCTGGGAGATGACGGATACGGATATCTGTGCGGTCCACTCCTACCAACACGGAAGAGAGGATGACGAGAAGCAGCAGGAGCTGTATAAAAAATGTTTAAAAGACATCAGAGATCTTCCCGGGATTGTGGAAAAACGGTTGTTTGCAAAGGGGCATTCCTATCAGAAGCAGCCGGTGGTGCTGACCGAGTTTGGCGGTATTGCAGTCTCGGAGGACGAGAGCGGCTGGGGATATACGGCTATCGGGCGATCGGAATTCTTAAAAGAGTACAGCCGGATCATTGATGCGGTCTATGATTCCGATCTGCTCTGCGGTTACTGCTATACGCAGCTGACTGATGTGGAGCAGGAGACCAACGGCCTTCTGACAGATACCCATCAATATAAATTTGACCCGGAAAAGATAAAGGAAATCAATGACAGGAGGGGCTGACAATGAAAGTGACTGCGCACCGGGGATACAGCGGAAGGTATCCTGAGAATACGATGCTGGCGTTTAAAAAAGCGGTGGAAGCCGGATGCGATGAGATTGAGCTGGATGTCCAGCTTACAAAGGATGATGTGGTGGTGGTGCTTCACGATGAACGGATCGACCGGACCACAGATGGCACCGGCTATGTTCGTGATTATACGTATGAAGAATTAAAACACTTTAACGCAGCCAAATGCTGGAATGGAAGGTACGAAACCATGGCGATTCCCACGTTTGAGGAGTACTGCCTCTGGGTGAAGGATGAGCCGGTGACCACCAACATCGAGTTTAAGACCAGTATTTACTATTACGAGGGACTGGAAGAAAAGACGATAGCCCTTCTGAGAAAGTACCACCTGGAAAAGAATGTGATGTTTTCCTCTTTTAACCACGTGTCTCTGCTGAAAGCCAAAGAGCTGGAACCGGATATTGAATGCGGAATCCTGGTGGACGACGGACTGGGCAATGCAGGATATTTCTGCAGCCGGTACGGCTTCGAGTGCTACCATCCCAATGGGGCAAAACTGACGGAAGACGTGGTGGAAAGCTGTACCAGACATGGAATCAAAATCAACGCGTGGACGATCAATGATATGGCTCTGCTGGAAAAGCTGGCTGACTTAAACTGCAGCGGGGTAATTACGAATTTTCCGGGAATATGCCGCGCCTGGCGTGGATAGCGGGAAATGCGGGAATTTACTTTACATGCGGGAAGGCGGAAAAGCTGTTGAAGGAACAGAGAACGGAACTGCTTGAAAAAGCAGAATTATTTGTCCTCGATATGGATGGGACATTTTACCTGGGAGACCGGATTCTGGATGGAGCGCTGGACTTCTTAAAGACGGTAGAGGAAAGCGGGCGTAAATACTTATTTTTTACAAACAATTCTTCCCGGTCGCCCAAAGTCTATCTGGAAAAACTGAAGAGAATGAATTGTGAGATCGGCCGGGAGCAGATCATGACCTCCGGGGATGTGATGATCCGGTACTTAAAGACCTGTTATGCGGGGCGGTCCGTATATCTGGTTGGAACACCGGCGCTGGAGGAGAGCTTCCGCGAGGCTAAAATCCGTCTGACACAGGAGATGGCGGACGTGGTGGTGATTGGATTCGATCTGACGCTTACCTATGAAAAACTGGAGCGGGCATGTACCTATGTCAGAAACGGAGCTGAATTTCTTGCGACCCATCTGGATATCAACTGTCCCACAGAAGACGGGTTTATCCCGGACTGCGGCGCGTTTTGTGCAGCGATTTCCCTGTCTACAGGGAAGCAGCCGAGATACGTTGGAAAGCCGTTTCCTGAAACCGTGGATATGATTCTGAAGAAGACCGGCGTGGACAGGGAGCGAATCGCATTTGTAGGCGACCGTCTGTACACGGATGTGGCTGCCGGTGTGAACAATGGCGCCATGGGAATGCTGGTGCTGACCGGGGAAACGAAAAGAGAAGATCTGGAGGGAGCGGAGGTAGTCCCTGATGGCGTATATCTCTCCCTGAAAGAGATGGGGGAACTGCTGAGAGGAGCGGGAGATTCGTGAAATGACGGAAATGACGGGGGTTGACATTTAAACTTTCTTCTGCTATTATTAACATACCGACGGTATGTATGTAAAAGGAGGAGAGCGTATGGCACGTAATAAGTATCCGGAGGAGACGGTTCAGAAGATACTCGATGTGTCCCGCACGTTGTTTCGGGAGAAAGGGTATGACCACACGACCATTCAGGATATTGTGAATGCGCTGGGAATGTCAAAGGGAGCGGTTTATCACCACTTTAAGTCCAAGGAAGAAATTATGGACCGGCTGACCGATGTCTACTACGATGAGGCTGAATGGTTTATGGATATACGGCTGGATCCATCGCTAAACGGTCTGGAAAAGCTTAAGGAGATTCTACGCTTCTTGTTTACCGATAAGAAGAAATTTGAGCTGGATAAACTGATGCCGTATTCCAACAAAGATAATCCGCGGCTTCGTACCCTGATTCTGGATTCCACCATACGAGATTCCGCGCCATTTATTGCAGAGCTGATCGAGGAGGGAATCCGTGATGGCTCCATACATGTGACGAGGCCGAAGGAACTGTCTGAGACCATGATGATCCTGATGAATGTCTGGATCGGAATGTTTGCGGAAAACAGAGAGGACTTTCTTATAAAAATCGATTATTTTCAGGAATTCTGCGAAAAGATGGGACTTCCGGTGATCGATGAACGCATTAAGGAAGCCATAATCGGGTATTATGACGAAGTAATGAAAGAACAGCCAGGGCGGGCTTAATTCCGCCCTTCTTTTTCACAAAGATACATACCAACCGTCGGTATTAAAAATGAGGAGAATAAAATATGAATTCACGCCTGTTTCAACGAGATTTTTCCATTATGATTCTGGGACAGATAATTTCTTTGTTCGGTAATTCGATTCTGCGTTTTTCACTGTCATTATACGTTCTGGATGTTACGGGATCGGCTGCCGTGTTTGGTACCATCCTGGCTGTATCCATGATACCCACTGTGGTTTTGTCGCCCTTCGGCGGAGTTTTGGCAGACCGGCTTCCGAAACAGAAGATTATGACGATTCTGGATTTCGTGACTGCGGGAATGATTGTGAGCTACGATGTGATCTTCGGAAGTACCGGCAGTTTGGCTGCAGTTGCAGTTTTTATGATTCTTTTGACTCTGATCCAGGCTTTTTATCAGCCGGCGGTTCAGGCCAGCATTCCGCTTCTGGCAGCCCGGGAGCATCTGATGGCGGCTAACGGGATTGTGATGCAGGTTCAGGCCCTTGCAGGACTGCTGGGACCGATTTTAGCCGGTATGCTCTACGGGATCGGGGGAGTGAAGCCGATACTGGCGGCCAGTGCGGTCTGCTTCTTTCTATCGGCTGTGATGGAGCTGTTTCTGCGGATTCCGCATGATAAGAGGGCACCGGAAGCTTCTCCTGTGCGCACGGCTCTTCTGGACTTAAAGGAGGCTCTGCTCTACTTAATCAAAGAAAATACCTGTCTTTTTAAGCTGCTTATCATTGTGGCGGGAATCAATCTCTTCCTGTCTGCACTTTTCATCATCGGTCTGCCGTATCTGGTAAAAATATATCTTGGAATGTCTGCACAGGCCTATGGATTCGCTGAAGCGGCTCTCGGGCTGGGATCAATTCTCGGAGGTCTCTTATCCGGGCTGGCTGGGAAGAAGATTAAGTTTAAGCAGTCCCACTTTTTTTTAATGGGAACGCCGCTGCTTTTAATACCGGTGATTTTAATTCTGCTGACCGGGGCGCCGGATACGGCAGTCTACGCGGTTCTTCTCTTCTCTGTTATGACGGGAATGGCGTGTGCGGCAATGTTTACCATAGCGGCACAGACCTTTATACAGAAGAGTACCCCGGTTCATTTACTGGGAAAGGCAGGCGCGTTTGTATCCACGATCTGCGTCTGTGCGCTTCCCGTTGGACAGGCACTGTACGGAGGGCTCTTTGAACTGTTTTCCGACAGGCCATGGGTGGTCGTGCTGGCCGGATCGGTGATCAGCATGGCGCTGGCAGATGCAGCGAGGAGGACCTTGAGGAACGCGGAGGAATAACTGACGGAGCCGACCCGGCCGAACCGGACTGCGGCGCGCCTGGCGGGGAATGAACTGTCCCCATTTATGTGAAATCTCTGTGAAACTGTAGAATTTATCTGACCGTTTTGTTACAATAATAAACAGAGATAAGTTGTATGATTTCAGTTCAGGAGGTTATCATGGAACAGTTGAAGATATTAGTAGTTGATGACGAGGCCAGAATGAGAAAACTGGTAAAGGATTTTTTGAGTGTAAAGGGATTTTCAGTGCTTGAAGCTTCCAACGGCGAGGAGGCGGTGGATCTGTTTTTCGAGCAGAAGGATATTGCACTGATTATTCTGGATGTGATGATGCCGAAGATGGATGGCTGGGAGACCTGCAGGACTATCAGAAAGTATTCCCAGGTTCCGATCATCATGCTGACGGCCAGAAGTGAGGAGCGTGACGAGCTGCAGGGCTTTAATCTGGGTGTGGATGAATATATTTCCAAACCGTTTAGCCCGAAGATTCTGGTGGCGCGTGTGGAGGCGATCTTAAGAAGAAGCAACGCCGTCTCCTCTGATTTGATCGAGATCGGAGGAATCCGTATCGATAAAGCAGCCCATCAGGTTACGATCGATGGACAGAATATTGACTTGAGTTATAAAGAATTCGAACTTCTCACATATTTTGTGGAGAATCAGGGAATTGCCCTTTCGAGAGAGAAGATTCTTAATAATGTGTGGAATTACGATTACTTCGGCGATGCGAGGACGATCGACACCCATGTAAAGAAGCTCCGGAGCAAGATGGGAGAGAAAGGGGATTACATCAGGACCATCTGGGGAATGGGCTATAAATTCGAGGTGAGTGAATGAGACATTCCATAAAAGCCCGGTTTGCCATGGTGTTCGTGGGACTGATGGCATTTGTGCTGATTGCCACCTGGTGTGTGAATAACTGGTTCCTGGAAAGCTTTTATACCATGGACAAGGTTGCCACACTGGAAAAGGCATATACGGGAATCGACCGGATCGTTACGGAAACCGAACAGAAGGGCACCGATATTTTTGAATACTTTAAAAGCACCTATGATCCCAACCGAGAGAACGAGGGGCCGATCCAGCAGTTATTCCGGGTCCTTGGCGAGAAGTACAATATGAATATTGTGCTGATGGACAGCGCCACCGATCAGGTCCTGATCTCTAATACGGGGGAGCGGGATTACTTATCCAGCCGGGTTCAGGGGTATATCTTTGGAAAGAATATGCCGAAGGTCAGCATTTTAAAGACCCACGATAACTATTTTATCCAGAAGACGTATGACAAGCGCTCCGATTCCTATTATCTGGAGAGCTGGGGATATTTTTCAGATAACAAGACGATCTTTCTGATGTCGACACCGCTGGCCAGCATTCGGGAGAGTGTGGAGCTGGCTAACCGCTTCCTGGCGTATGTGGGGATCGCGGCTCTGCTTGTCGGAAGCTTATTTATATATTTTGCCACGAAAAAGATTACTTCCCCGATTCTTCAGCTCGCCAATCTGTCAGAGAAGATGTCAAATCTCGATTTTGACGCAAAATACACCGGTCAGGCGGAGGATGAGATCGGCGTGCTGGGCAACAGCATGAATCGGCTGTCCGATACGCTGAAGGAGACCATCGGCCAGCTGAGAACGGCCAACACGGAGCTGCAGCAGGACATCGAGGAGAAGATCAAGGTCGATGAGATGCGAAAGGATTTCATTGCGAATGTATCCCATGAACTGAAGACGCCCATTGCCCTGATTCAGGGGTACGCGGAAGGTCTGACAGAAGGGATGGCGGAAGACCCGGAGAGCAGGGATTATTACTGTGAAGTCATCATGGATGAGGCCAATAAGATGAATAAGATGGTGCGTCAGCTCCTGACCCTGTCAGCTCTGGAAGCCGGCAACGACGCCCCGGTCATGGACCGGTTTGACTTAACCGATTTAATCCGCGGAGTAATCAATTCGGTCGGTATTCTGATACAGCAGAAGGAAGCAGATGTACATTTAGAGGACTGCGGCCCTGTGTATGTGTGTGCGGATGAGTTCAAGATCGAAGAGGTGGTGACGAACTATCTAAACAATGCACTGAACCATCTGGCAGGCGAGAAAAAGATAGTGATCACGGTGGAGGATAACGGAGAGGAAGCGCTCGTAACTGTGTTTAATACGGGGAATAACATCCCTGAAGAAGATATTCCGAATCTGTGGACGAAGTTCTTTAAAGTGGATAAATCCCATACGAGAGAGTATGGCGGCAGCGGTATCGGGCTGTCTATCGTAAAGGCTATCATGGACTCCCACAGAAAGGCCTGCGGAGTGAGAAATGTGGAAGGCGGAGTGGAGTTCTGGTTTACGCTGGATTGTTATAAGGGATAGGATATAAGACGGAGACAGGCGATGCGGGTTAGCGTATCGCCTGTCTCCTTTTATAACTATAAAAAGGATAAAAATCGGGAACTGAAAACTCCGCGGACAGCAGCTGGATGGCAATGCTGTTGAGGACATTTGGTTTGCTGCCTTCACGGGAATAAGCGAAGGGGGAAATGTATGATGAATACACTGGGGACTTTTTTTCAAGTTCCTTTTTAATGTAAAATAAACTTTTCAACACATTTTCAACAGCCGCTGCTGCATTTCCACTCTCGCCCTCACCTGTTTCAGAAAGTTATCAGGTCCCAGCACCTTTACTACCGGTCCGAAGGAGAGAATCTGTATTAACAGTTCTGTTTCCACGTCCCGGCTGTAATAAATCCGGCAGAGATATTTACCGGAATCGCCCAGCTTTTCCGTCCGTTTCTGATAGCATGCAAAATGAAGCATGGTCCGTTCTAATGCGTTGCGTTCATTGGATATTTCCAGAAGCACAGGCTCCTGGCAGAGGGCGTGTTCTAAATATGCGTCGATATCCGGGCGGATTTCCAGGGATAAACCAGTGTCTTGAATCCGCATGATCCTTGACAGATTGAGAATCGTCAGCCGGCTTAAGCTGTTATCATTCCGGACGCGGACAGCCATAAGACGAAATTTGTCGTCTTTGGCAGAGTATTCAAGCCGGCAGGGAAGATAGCGGGAGGCAGTCAGATGATTTTTTGCTGAAAAGTAATCGATAACCAGTATCCGGTTCTCGCGGATTCCTTCCAGTATTGTTTTAAAATGCTGCCGGTACGAATCCAGCGTATAGGCGTCTCCGTCCGAATACCGGTCAAAATAGGAAAAGTCCTCCGGATAAAACAGGGGCTGAATATCCTTTAAGGCCTGATCCAGTTCCCTGCACTCTTCGTCGGTAAAAAACAGGCGAAATCTGGGATCAGCGGATATTGCTTTCAGCCAGGAACGCTGAAGCTTAGTCAGAGGCAGAGGCGCCGGCGCTTTTACACGGGAGCGAAAAAGCGGCCTGCCGGGATTGCCTTCCCCGGATCTTTCCAGTAAATTCCATTCTCCGCTTACCAGCTTTGGGACGATAGAGAGTGCGCTCTCCTCATATCCGTATGTATCCGCAATGCGGTTTAAGTCGCATTCAGACAAACCTTGTTCTGCGGCCTCGTCCAGAATCCGGCGTACGACCAGAAAATAACAGTTGTAGATTTCAGAAAACAGTTCAGGCTCCATCGTTGTTCACCTCCCGATCTGCCGAATGTATATGAGGGGGACTTTTCGCACATTCCGCCGAATGTATATGAGGGGGACTTTTCGCACATTCCGCCGAATGTACATGAGGGGGACTTTCCGCATACATTTTCGCCATGCGTTCCATATCCCGGAAGAATTTCTTCTCTATCATGGAATTCGAGCAGGAAAAGGAAAGGATCCGTCCGGTAAATGTTTTGACCCACGGCATCAGCTCGTTGCAGTCAAAACATTCGCGGGTATAGCGCCAGACACCGTGATCCAGCCGCGTTATGGTACCGCCGCGGCCCTCCCGTTCCAGGCGGCTGATGATGTGGGCCTCCCGTTCTTCATTAAGCGACAGGGTGAAGGAAAGCATTTCCAGCCGCTCTTTTCTGCGGCCGTCGCCAAAGGAGACTCCCCATGTCTTTGGCAGATTCTTTTCCAGATCATTTTTGTGCTGTTCATACTGCGCCTCCAGGCTCTTTTCTTCTGACGATAACAGGCTCACCGACAGGAGATAGTCCAGCCTGAAACTGGAGAAGCGTTTTGTTCTTGTCTGATAAACGACGACGTAGCGCCGGCCTGTCTGCGTGCTCACCAGAATTTTCAGGGGAACCCCCTCTGTAAGTTCCGTCCGGCCTGTCTTGGCACTCTTATTTTCCAGTCTGATTTCCTTATGTTCCCTCATGGCGCGCAGGAGCTCCAGAAGAATTTCATCTTCCAACGTATGAACCAGAAAATCGTGCTTGAGCCGGAACACGGTATTTTCCTTTTGAAGATTATCCAGTATGGTGCTGCCGATAAAGCCAAAGGGGGCGCATCCCTGATAAAAACTGACCATGTCAATGAAACCGGGAGACCGTGTCAGTTCCTCCGCCGGGCCCGCCCAATGCTGATTTGAGGAGGCATTCTCTTTATTCCCGCAGCAATTCTCCAGCCTCCCATAAAGCAGCCTTCGCCCTTCCTTTCTTACACTTAAAATTCCCAAAGACTCATATTCCACCAGTTTTTTTCGTACCGTCTGGGAATCGAAGAGGATTCCGTACCGGTTCTGAAGCTCGTCCGCTGTTTCGTCTGCTGTGTAAAAACTGCCATTCCCGAATAAATCCAGTATAAAGAAATGAAGCATGATGTCATTGGAGGTAAAACTTTTTGATTTCCAGACGGAAAACAGCGGGTTGACGGCGATCCGGTTGCTGTGGACGATGATGGCCACTGTTTTTTTCCGTTCCTCGTTGTACTCGCTGTGAATGTAGGGGGAAAACCAGCTTTCAATCCGCCGGCGCTCATTGTCATAGGTGCGTCCGCTGCCCTCGCTGTAGTCTTCACGGGTTTTAAAACCATATACGTAGAAATCCCTCACATAGGTACGGATCCGGTCGAACCGTTTCACAAGTTCTGAAAATTCTTTCATGGTATCGTCACTTTCTTTGGGTATTCTTTGGCTGCCTTGCGTAAATCATGGTGGATCAGGTGTTTGATATTTGCCCAGAGCACCAGAGCGTGTTTGAACATTCATTCCTCAGAGCAGCTGTCAGAAAGCAATTTTCAGCCACACTCCGGTATGAGCCAATCCTTAAAAATGATTATACTTCCATTTTTTCCTTATGTCACCAGGTTCGCACCCTTTTTTAAATGATTCCTTCAGGAAATACTGGTAAGATAAAGTCACAACAGAGAACAATTCATAAAACAGGCGGGAGTCCTGGGAAAAGGGGAATGAGATTATGTTTACATGGAAAGAAGAGCAGATGAATAAGCCGGTAAAAATCTGGCTGGAAAATATAGAAGAAGCAGAGGAAGGCTGTCTGGAACAGGCGCGCCACCTGGCACAGCTTCCGTTTATCCATAAGTGGGCGTGTCTGATGCCCGATACCCACCAGGGAAAAGGAATGCCGATCGGAGGAGTCATTGCCGCAGACGGCGTCATCATTCCAAACGCAGTAGGCGTCGATATCGGTTGTGGGATGAATTTTGTTTCCACCAATATAAAGGCAGAGGATATGAAACCTGTTATGACCGGTAATGGAACCATGTTCCAGGCCATTACCGGAGAGATCATGAGAAATATCCCGGTTGGTTATAATTCATATAAGAAGAGACAGGAATCGGAGGTTCTGGACCGGTGTCTGGAACACGCCTCCGATTATGAGAAGAATGAAGCGTTGTTTCCGCTGATCGAGGATGCCTTTTACCAGATCGGTACGCTGGGCGGCGGCAACCATTTTATCGAACTCCAGGAGGATCAGGATGGATATCTGGGGATTATGATTCACTCCGGAAGCCGCCATTTTGGAAAGGAAATCTGTGATTACTTTCACAAGAGGGCAAGGGAGTTGAATTCCGCGTGGCACAGCGCTGTCCCGGATTCGTACCATCTGGCATTTCTTCCTGTGGACAGTGCAGAGGGGCAGGACTATATTCTGTGGATGAACCTGGCTTTGGAATACGCATTTGAAAACAGAAAGCGTATGATGGAGAAAACTCTGGAAATTGTAGCTGAGAAGGTGGAAAAGTATCTGGATACAACCATGGAATTTACGGAACATATCAACTGTCATCATAATTACGCCTCCTTAGAGACACATTACGGAAAAGAGGTATGGGTTCACCGGAAGGGGGCGACGAGAGCCGGAAACGGTGAGATGGCCGTAATCCCGGGAGCGATGGGATCCTACAGCTATGTAGTCATGGGGAAAGGAAATCCGGAGAGCTTCGAAAGTTCGTCTCACGGAGCGGGAAGGGCCTATTCCCGAAAGGCTGCAATGGAGAAATTTTCCTGTGAAGAAGTCATAAATGACTTAAAGGCCCAGGGCGTGGTTCTGGGAAAAATGAAGAAGTCTGATGTGGCCGAGGAAAGCCGGTTCGCTTACAAGGATATAGACCATGTGATGGATCAGCAGAAAGATCTGGTCGTCCCGGTCAAAAAGTTAAAGACGGTCGGTGTGGTGAAAGGTTAGGACTGGGAACCACACCGGATCAAATGGATCGTTGCTGCAGAAATCATGGCGTAAGAGCCAGATGGTGCCGGCTGCGCTGCAGTACGGTATGCCGCAGTTTATGATAGCGCCGAAACGGCAGGCAACTGCCATCGGAGGATGATAGTTCGCGGGTTCGAATCCCGTCTGCCTGTTTCAGGCAGTAGCTAAGTGGTATAGCAATCATTAGACACCTGTCAAGTGTCCCTAAAAAGATGGAGAGAAAGCCGGATTGCCGGGCTGAAGGAAATATGGCTGCGAAAGCAGACGCAGGACTGACTTGTCGGAGTGTGGTTTCACACAAAGTAAGGCATGTCCCACGCGGGAGCCTGAGAAGCAGGAATTCCCATAAGTCCGAAGCCGGCATGAAAAGAGCCTTGCGATGAGGCGGCTTCCGCTGATTTAAAGTTTAGCCCTGATCGGCCGGTTATGCGGGGGCGAGTTGTACGCTGCCAGCCGCCTCCGGTTCTGTCACGGCAAATGAAGAATCTGCCAAAGCCCATCCCGCTTTTTTCATGCGGTGATCCGGTGTTTCAACCCACGTAAAAGAAATTCCGTCTATGGTAAGGGACGCAGGAGGAAGAAGAAAAGAGGAAAATCATATGCGTATTCATATCAATCAGACCCAGTGCGGGTTTGTCATAAAAAATGGCTGTTATCAGAAAATGATATTTGCCGGAACATACTATTATCCGGCCTGTATGGGATATAAAGTTGTAATAGAAGAGATGCGGGGAAGAGTGAGCTTTAAGGAGGTTCCACTGAAGGTATTAAAGGAGGACAAAGTGTTCTTAAGTCGTGTAACGATAGCGGAAGTACCGGAGGGGCAGCTGGGAGTCCTGTATATAAACCATGCAGCGAGTGCGGTTGTAACAGACCGGGAGGCTGCATACTGGAATGTCTGGGAACCGTGTGAGCTTCGCATGATCGATATGAGAGAGCCGGCGATGGATCGGACTGTCGAAAAGAGCCTTTTGCGTCTGATTGACCAGCAGTATTATAAGAAGATTGAGATCCTGCCGGGGGAGAAGGGGCTGTTGTATCAGGATAATATTCTGACGGATGAGCTGGGGCCCGGAACGTATTATTACTGGCTGTATGCCAGGGATGTTTTATGCCGCGTCGTGGATTTAAAGATGAAGGAACTGGAGATTAGCGGCCAGGAAATTCTGACGGCAGACCGGGTTGGAATCCGGCTGAATTTGACCGCTACATACCGAATCGCAGACCCGAGGCGGCTGGTGGAGACCATTAAGGGGGTAGAAAACCAGCTTTATACCCGCATTCAGCTGATTGTGCGGGAATACATAGGCCGCTACCGCCTGGATGAGATTCTGGAACAGAAGGAAGCCATTGCCGGATTTCTGGCACAGCGTATGAGGGAAGAGCAGGAGCAGTACTGTGTGGAGGTCCAGACCATCGGTATCAAGGATATTATCCTTCCCGGAGAGATTCGGGATATCATGAATACGGTACTGATCGCGGAAAAGAGGGCTCAGGCCAATGTGATTACCCGGCGTGAAGAGGTTGCATCCACCCGGTCGCTGCTAAATACCGCGAAGCTGATGGATGAGAACAAGACACTTTACAAATTAAAAGAATTGGAATGCCTGGAGAGAATCTGTACTCAGGTGGGAAATATATCGGTAGCAGGAAGCGGAACCCTGATCCAGCAGCTTAAGGAACTGCTGGGAACGTAACCCTGATAGAACAATTGCATGGAATTAACTGCGAAGGCGGCGGAGAGACAACCAGGAATCGGTTGTCCCTCCGCCGTTGTTTCAGAATACCATTGTAACAAGTGCACAAGATGATTTGACTAAAATTAACAAAAATACAAAGGTCCTGCGAAAAGACTTGTTTTTGCGATTAAATTTTAATATCATAATGTTATAACTTTATGAAAAACGCCTGTGTAAAGCAGAACGAAGGTCAGATGATACCGGAACAAAATAAAAGCAGGCGGATTGGCTGGATCCGCCGCCGTACTGATGCCGTTTGTTGTCTTGAACCATTAAAATAGTATATAAGGAGGGGGCAGAATATGTTAAACCATGAAAAAGGAGCTCCGCCGCTTTATTCCCAGCTTGAATCCATTATTAAGATGCAGATTGAGCGGGGAGAATATAATCGGGGGGACTTTCTTCCTACAGAAAAGATGCTGATGGATCAGTATGAGATCTCGAGAGTTACGGTCAGACAGGCGATGGCGGCCCTGTCCCAGGCCGGGTATATCAAATGCTCCAGAGGAATCGGTACTGAGGTCATTTACGAGAAGATTGATGAGCATATGAAGAGCGTCATCAGCTTTACAGATGAGATGAAGCAGCATAACATCACCATGGAAACGACCTATTGCCGGATGGAGAAGATTATGCCGGGGACAACCGCGGCGTCGGCGCTTCAGATTCCCTTAACGGATCAGTGTTACTGTCTGACAAGGGTCCGCAGTGTGCAGGGGAGGCCATTGGTATATACCATTACCTATATGAGAGATCTCGTGGAACTTCCCATGGACAGTCAGTATTACATGGAATCACTGTATAAATATTTAAGTGAAGTCCATGAGATACGAATTGTGAGGGGAAGAGATACGCTGGAGGCGGCGCTGCCTTCTCTGGAAGTTCAGAAGTTTTTGGAAATAGATGCTCAAATGCCGGTATTTAAACGAACCCGCCAGACATTTCTGCCGGGAGAAGACTTCCCCACACTGCATACCAGCGGAAAAGACGGACTAGTATTCGAGTACTCTGTCTGTTATTATCCGGGAAACCGTTATAAATACACTGTTGATCTGTAGAAGGGGACTGCGGTTCTGATGAAAGGAAGGGGTCCGGGCGGAGCAGCAGATTTCCTGCGGCTCCGGGATCTCTGCAGTGATAAAAATGATACTATTGTGTACAGCAGAGAAAAAAACACCATATATTGTGTATAAAAATATGCAATTATGGCTATTATAAAAAAAAATAGAAAAATACAAAATATATGTTGACTTTTGTCAAATGCTTTGGTATGATATACCTCGCCGCTGAAAACGGCGGCAAACTTTTCCGAAAAACGTCCGGCCTGACCGCTGAGAGAGTTTTGAAGAAAATGAAAAAAGTGGTTGACAA
>NZ_JANFYJ010000420.1:0-296 GCF_024460495.1 Hungatella sp. SL.1.14
TTACAAATGATGGGGCATCAGAGACCGGTTCGGTGCTGCCGTTTCCACCTGTTTGTCACTGCTGCCGTCTGTCTGGGGCAGATGGTTTCCTTTGTATCGGCGGCCTCGCCCATATCCGAATGCGCAGAAGCGGCAGGCCAGGTTTCCACAAGGCTTCTGTTCGTGACACATAGCCCTCCTGCCGCTATAATATCTGCTGATAAAATTCCATGACAGGTTCCGTGACAGCAAAGGCGTCTACTGAAACCGGAATCCGCCGGATTGAAAGTCCGAGCTCCTTTTCCATATTCTTTCTG
>NZ_JANFYJ010000421.1:0-295 GCF_024460495.1 Hungatella sp. SL.1.14
ATCGCAACAGCTTATTTCGTCAGCTGCTTGTACGCCTGGTTGATACCGGTAGCTGCAAGCCCCGATACAGTTCCAACCGCCGCTGCGTTGATGATGTCCGCCGCCGGGAAGTCGGGCATCGTGTACATGCCTGCAACGCCCAGGATTGCCCCAATAACGCCGCAAATCACCGGCAGCCACTTATTGTCCACCGCCGTCGCTTTAACCGCCATAGCGGCCAAATAACACAGCGCTGTGATACCTGCTACACTTGCAATTCCTAAATCCATAATTAATCCTCTCTTTCCGCTCACTC
>NZ_JANFYJ010000422.1:0-295 GCF_024460495.1 Hungatella sp. SL.1.14
ATTTTATTTCAG
The DNA here is from genome assembly GCF_024460495.1 of Hungatella sp. SL.1.14. Taxonomy (NCBI): domain Bacteria; kingdom Bacillati; phylum Bacillota; class Clostridia; order Lachnospirales; family Lachnospiraceae; genus Hungatella; species Hungatella sp. SL.1.14. Next base: position 13 of record NZ_JANFYJ010000422.1, read on the forward strand.
CTAAACGGCCGATTTCACATCCTTCATCTTTTTTTCCGAATAGCCCATACAGTACACAATCGCCACAAGGGTAGCGGCCATGCATATGGCGCACAGAGGCCAGATGATGCTGTAATCGCCAGTGATGTCAAAGAGGAGCGATACTAAAACCGTGCCGATCACTCCGCCGAACCGGTTGACCGAAACCACGGTTCCATAAATTGGGCCGTAGTCCCTGGTTCCGAATATTTTACTGGTCAGCAGAGCCGGGAGAACCGATGTAATACCGGAAGCCAGACCATAG
>NZ_JANFYJ010000423.1:0-295 GCF_024460495.1 Hungatella sp. SL.1.14
TGGGTGTCCGAGTACATATAACACGTCATTCCCGCTACCGGACGTTCCCCGTTCGATTTGTTTTACGCTGCTGCCGCTTCTGCAGCCGTCGTTCCCGTACCGCCTCCGTCTGCAGCGGGGGATGTCTCCGCCGTCTTCTGGGTGCACGCCGTCATACATAATACTGCCGTCAGTGATAATGCAAATGCCTTTTTAACTGTTCTCTTCATATGCTTCATCCCAATTTAAACCCCTATGTTTAGTCTTGCCAGTTCCTTATCCAAAACCGTAATTTCATCCTCGGTCAGACTCCACT
>NZ_JANFYJ010000424.1:0-295 GCF_024460495.1 Hungatella sp. SL.1.14
GGTTTAAATCCTCCATGAAGCGGTGAAACGCATCGTGGATCGGATAGCGTAAGATCTCCCAGTCCTGCTGCCTCTTTTCATCCCACTCGCGGAGCTGGCCAAACTCATTGCCCATAAAGTTCAGTTTTTTTCCGGGATGGGCGTACATATAGAGATAAAGCGCGCGGGCCTGCGGGAACTTTCCCTCATACGCCCCGTACATTTTCTGCAGGATGGTCACTTTTCCATGAACTACCTCGTCATGGGACAACGGAAGCAGGTACCGTTCCTGATAAAAATACTGCATGGAGAATGT
>NZ_JANFYJ010000425.1:0-295 GCF_024460495.1 Hungatella sp. SL.1.14
CTCCTGGTTCTCCCAATGGGACCAGGTCGAGATCAGCTGGAATTACATCAAACAGCTGAAACAGCTGGCGGCCTCCCGGAACCTGCCACTTTATCCCTACCTTCCCGGCACCAGGGGCCCCAGAGAGGCGGAAACACTCTTAAATACCTTTGGCCACCACTGGCTGGAATATGTATATACCTCTTATCCCATGGAGTCAAGAGTAAATAAGTATTTTTTTATCGATTACTTCACTGCCGCCGCAGTGCGGCTCTCACCGGAAACTTTTTTGTATCAGGAGAGGTCTCCCGTGATA
>NZ_JANFYJ010000426.1:0-295 GCF_024460495.1 Hungatella sp. SL.1.14
CTATTAATGAACCACAAACGCCGAATCTTTTTACATTTCTCACAGTAATACTCATGAGCGCCAGTTTAAAGGCGATCGAATCACTTCTCACCTTTTTATTCATTTATTTCTCCATTAATCTCTCCATTTATTTCTCTCATTAAGTTCTGATACCATGCTTCAAAATTCCCGTCGTCCATAAACCCGGATATCACTGTCCCCCTGTCTTCACCATTCTCCACCCGGTTCTGAAGCTCATTTAAATCAAGCTCCACCTTCTTCTCCAGGGAGCGGGAAAACAGTTCATTCACTTCAT
>NZ_JANFYJ010000427.1:0-295 GCF_024460495.1 Hungatella sp. SL.1.14
GTTCTTTTCATCGCTGAGTACCGGCTTTCCCAGCACTTCCATGCTGCTGGTCACATCCAGGATATCGTCCTGAATCTGAAATGCAAGGCCGATGGCTGCGGCCATCTGTTCTACCCGCCGGGTCTCCTCCTCGTCTGCACCGGCGAGAAGCGCGCCGATCATCATGGAGGACTCCAAAAGCGCTCCCGTCTTCAAATGATAGATGAAATCCAGCTTTTCATGCGGAACAGGCTTATTGGTCAGCTCCACATCCCCAGTCTGCCCACCTATCATGCCATAGATTCCGGTTTTCTGT
>NZ_JANFYJ010000428.1:0-295 GCF_024460495.1 Hungatella sp. SL.1.14
ACCGGGTCTCTTCGGCAGTCTGGCTCTCCGTCTCCCGCTCCCCGCTTTCCTCTTCATGGGTATCAGCAGTGACTTCCTCTGAAGCCGTTTCCTCCGGCTTCTGCTTATTGCAGCAGCCCGCAGCGGCCATTCCGATGAGAAAAGCCAGAGCCACGGGCAGCCAATACAGGTTCCTCTTCATATCACACCTCGCTCGCTTTAAAACCGCGCTTCTCTTCTTTTCTCCATTATACTATAAAGTCTTTTTGGCGTCATGATTTTGCAGAATAATATGGAATTCGTAAGAAATCCTGTT
>NZ_JANFYJ010000429.1:0-295 GCF_024460495.1 Hungatella sp. SL.1.14
CTTTTATTGTTCCATAAGACTCAAAAATCCCTCTACCGCAAACGGGAATGACGGAGTGACAGGCACTTCTGTAATCTAAAACTGTGGGAACAGTTTGTCTGCAAAGGCGGAAAATATTTCATACTGCATGTGAGGTCCGGCCACGGCGATCGTGGCCGGTTTATCCTGTGTGACTGAGTCGATGGCATCCATGACGCCCCCGTTAATGACTCCTTCCAAGTAGGAGCGGCGTTCGGCCAGCGTCGAGCCGGCGAATAAATCCATGCTGCGGACGACATACAGTGCACGGTTGAAG
>NZ_JANFYJ010000043.1:0-28126 GCF_024460495.1 Hungatella sp. SL.1.14
AGAGGCTATTATGATTTAGCCACAGCCTATCAGTCCGTGCACGTCAACCGTTGAAACCGCCGTGTACCGAACGGTATGCACGGTGGTGTGAGAGGACGGGAGTTAATCACTCCCTCCTACTCGATTATGACAGCAGAGGAATATCCGCCCAAACAGTAGTAAGGGGCTCCTGTTAAAGCGTTGGATAAACCAGGTCATGCAGGAGCTTTGGAAGCTCTTCTTCCATGGTTTCATCGCCAAACTGGCAGGTGCCGACGTTTTTATGACCGCCGCCGCCGTATTTTAACATCAGACTTCCGACATCAAGAGAGGCGGTGCGGTTTAAAATGCTGTATCCGACTGCGACCGAGCAGCCGATGCCGCCCTTTCCATTGACGATCCATGCGGAGATGTTCTGCTCCGGATACATGCTGTAGATCAGGAAACGGTTGCCGGTGTAGATGGGATCGACCCCGCGCAGATCGGAGATAATGACGTCGTGGTCCACTCTCGTGTGCTGCGCAATCATGGCCTTAAATTTTTCTGTCTGCTCAAAATAGACGTCGATTCGTTCCTTTACATCCGGAAGATTCAGGATTTCCGCGGTATCCATGGTGCGGCAGGCGTCGATTAAACGCTCCATCAGCTGATAGTTGGATATGGTAAAGTTTCTCCAGCGTCCCAGACCGGTCCTGGGATCCATCAGAAATCCGATCAGGATCCAGCCCTTTGGGTTCTGGATTTCGTCAATGGTGAGGTGGCCGGAATCGACCTTATCCACAGCCTCCATCATTTCATTAAAATGAGAAAAACGCTCATTTCCGCCGTAGTATTCGTAAATAATTCTGGCACAGGACGGAGCCAGACGGCTCTCCCCCTTGTATTTGCCTTCCAGTTCGAGCCGTTCAAACTCGCTGGAGTGATGGTCGAACCAGAGGCCGCAGCCTTCTACAAAGGGGACATTTGCCAGACAGTCATCCTCCGTGATCTCGACGAGACCATCCTGCAGATCCTTCGGATGTGCAAATTTCCAATGGTCGATGACGCCTGCTTCCTTTAGAAGCGCACCGCAGACGAGACCATCAAAGTCAGAACGTGTTACTAATCTCATAGTTTCATTTCCTCCTGCTTTTGACATTTTCGTACACTTTTTGTAATTACTGACTCTATCATATCACTTTTGAAGGCGGTTGAACAGTCAATAAATTTTTGAACGGGAGCCGGGTTTTGTGAAGATATGCTTGACAAGGTTTCGTTCATACGATAATATTAATATCGCAACAGAAACAACAGGAAACAGAATAACAATTGAAAAGTACGTAATATCCCTTATTCAGAGTGATGGAGATAAAAGGATCTGTGAAGTCACGGCAACCCCGGCCTGAATGGCGCACACTGGTGTGCAGTCAGGAGAGGACGGAAGGTGCCAACCTGAGCGAGAAATCGAGCAATAAGAGGATTTGATACATGATTGATCAAGTCCGCATTGCTGCGGGCTTTTCTTTTTGTTATTCCCCCATGTACATAAGGAGGAAATGACAACATGGAGAAATTATTATTTACATCCGAGTCCGTGACGGAAGGCCATCCGGACAAAATGTGCGACCAGATTTCCGATGCGATTCTGGACGAGATGTTAAAGCAGGACCCGATGAGCCGTGTGGCCTGTGAGACGTGCTGTACCACAGGACTGGTGCTGGTGATGGGTGAGGTGACGACTCACGCATATGTAGACATCCAGAAGGTGGTTCGCGAAACCGTTCGCCAGATTGGCTATGACCGGGCCAAATACGGCTTTGACTGTGATACCTGCGGAGTGATCGTATCCCTGGACGAACAGTCCCCGGATATCGCCATGGGGGTTAACAAGGCTCTGGAAGCAAAGGAGCACACGATGTCTGAGGCAGAGCTGGACGCCATCGGTGCCGGTGACCAGGGGATGATGTTTGGTTTTGCCAGCAACGAGACGGAGGAGTATATGCCTTATCCGATCGCTCTGGCTCACAAACTGGCGCTTCAGCTGACCAAAGTGCGCAAAGACGGCACTTTGAAGTATTTACGCCCGGACGGAAAGACCCAGGTTACCGTGGAGTACGATGAGAACGGCCGCCCAATCCGTCTGGAAGCAGTGGTATTATCCACCCAGCACGACGAGGCAGTCAGCCAGGAACAGATTCACGAGGATATTAAAAAGTATGTATTTGACGCGATAATACCGGCTGACATGATCGATGAGGAGACTAAGTTTTTCATCAATCCGACGGGGCGTTTCGTTATCGGAGGCCCGCAGGGAGACAGCGGACTGACGGGAAGAAAGATCATCGTGGATAGCTACGGCGGATATGCGCGTCACGGCGGCGGCGCCTTCTCAGGCAAGGACTGCACCAAGGTGGACCGTTCCGCGGCCTACGCGGCCCGTTACGTGGCTAAGAACATGGTGGCCGCAGGTCTGGCTGACAAGTGTGAGATTCAGCTGTCCTATGCCATCGGTGTGGCCCATCCGACTTCCATCATGGTGGATACGTTCGGCACGGGTAAATTAAGCGATGACAGGCTGGTGGAGATTATCCGTGAAAACTTCGACCTCCGTCCGGCAGGAATTATCCGCATGCTGGATCTGCGCAGACCGATTTATAAGCAGACTGCCGCTTATGGCCATTTCGGAAGAAATGATCTCGATCTGCCGTGGGAGAAGCTGGATAAGGTGGAACTTTTGAAGAAGTATTTATAATTGATAAATGAAATAGCGTGAGACGCCCGGTATCCGGCCGGGGAAAAACAGGTGAGAAAGAATTGGAAGTGCGCCGGAAGGCGTTTGAAAATTCTTTCTCACCTGTTTTGTGTAATCAGGATCGTATTCCGGTAAGTTTATAAAGGTACAGGCAAATTTTATAATAGTTTTATAAATGCGGTCTTCAATCTGTGTTATAATATTTTTGTATAAAATGGAATACTATAAGCAGAGGAGAGACGTGCGTTGTGAAACTAAAATTAAGGACACGTCTGGCGGTCGCTTTTGTGATTATTACCGTAGTTCCGCTGGCGCTGATTTATGCGGTTGTGGCGGGACTCAGCAATTATCAGATGAAATCATTCCGCAAGGCGTATAATTTAACGGAGCAGGTAAATCTCTTTTCCGGTAATTCCCTTCAGATTTTTAACCGGATGACTCAGGTTGAGCAGAAAGAAATCGAAAAGATTTTAGACAGCAGTCCGGAGAAGTTTAGTGATATGGAATATATGCAGAAGCTGAATGAAAAGCTTTCGAATAAATATGCATATATGATTGTGCGGAAAGACGATCAGATCGTATTTGACGGAAACAGTCATGTGACCCAGGAGCTCCTCGATCAGCTGCCCAAGTATGAAGATGTGGACAGCAGTATTGACGGAGCCATCTATCTGGATGGGGATACGCAGCATCTGGTCAAGCAGATGGATTTCCTTTACCCGGATGAGGGAAAGGGCAGTGTGTTCATTGTATCCAATGTAGACGGACTTCTGCCGGAGATCAAGGCCATGATGGCGGAGATGCTTCTGGCGGTCATTCTGATCATCGTGTTTACGGACGCGATCCTGATGATGTGGGTCTACAGTTCTGTGGTGCACCCGCTGGGGCGGCTTCAGGAGGCCACGAAGAAGATCAGGGACGGCAATCTGGATTTTGCACTGGAAGTGGAGAATGACGACGAGATCGGCCAGCTGTGCCAGGATTTCGAAGAGATGCGCATGAGGCTGAAGGAGAACGCGGAAGAGAAGATCCAGTATGACAAGGAAAATAAAGAATTAATCAGCAACATTTCCCACGATTTGAAGACCCCGATCACGGCGATCAAAGGCTATGTGGAAGGGATCATGGACGGAGTGGCGTCCTCGCCGGAGAAGCTGGACCGGTATATAAGGACCATTTACAATAAGGCGAATGACATGGATAAGCTGATCGACGAGCTGACTTTCTACTCGAAGATCGATACGAACAAGATTCCCTATACGTTTTCCAAGATCAATGTGGCCAGCTACTTCAGAGACTGTGTCGATGAGGTGGGGCTGGAGATGGAAGCGAGGAATATCGAACTGGGGTATTTTAACTATGTGGATGAGGACGTGATGGTCATCGCCGATGCAGAGCAGATGAGACGCGTCATCAACAATATTGTCAGCAATTCCGTGAAGTATATTGATAAGAAGAATGGAATTATCAATATCCGGATTAAAGACGTGGGAGATTTTATCCAGATTGAGATCGAGGATAACGGAAAAGGCATAGCGGCCAAGGATCTGCCCAACATTTTCGACCGGTTCTACCGGACAGACTCTTCCAGAAATTCATCTCAGGGAGGAAGCGGTATCGGGCTTTCTATCGTTAAGAAGATTATCGAGGACCACGGCGGAAGAATCTGGGCGACCAGCAAGGAAGGCATAGGCACGGAGATACACTTTGTGCTAAGAAAATACCAGGAGGTTATTGCAGAATGAGCAGGATACTGATTATTGAAGACGAAGAGAGCATTGCAGAGCTCGAGAAGGATTATCTGGAACTGAGCGGCTTTGAGGTGGAGATTGAGAATGATGGAGAAGCCGGGCTTGCAAAGGCTCTTCATGAGGACTTTGATCTGTTGATTCTGGATCTGATGCTTCCGGGCGTGGATGGATTCGAGATCTGCCGCAAGGTCCGGGAAGTAAAGAACACCCCGATTATCATGGTATCTGCGAAGAAAGAGGATATCGACAAGATCCGCGGCCTGGGGCTGGGGGCAGACGATTACATCACGAAGCCATTCAGTCCGAGTGAGATGGTGGCCCGCGTGAAGGCTCATCTGGCCAGATATGAGAGACTGATCGGGAGTGGAACCCCGGACAATGAGATTGTTGAGATCCGCGGCTTAAAGATTGACAAGACCGCGAGACGCGTATGGGTCAACGGAGAAGAGAAGAGCTTTACGACCAAGGAATTTGATTTGCTGACCTTCCTGGCACAGAATCCGAACCACGTGTTTACCAAGGAAGAACTGTTCAGTAAGATCTGGGATATGGAATCCATCGGAGATATTGCCACGGTAACTGTGCATATTAAGAAGATCCGGGAGAAGATTGAGTTTAATACGGCAAAGCCGCAGTACATTGAAACGATATGGGGTGTGGGGTATCGGTTTAAGGTGTAAGAGGGAGCGGCAAAATGAAAGAAAAACTGTATGAAATACCAATGAATGACGCTATGGACGAGGACGATGAATGCCCATTCTGCTTTGTGGAACGGAAAACAGAGCAGGAGTTAATGGATTTCGTTCTCGGTTCCTGTGCTTCCTATATGGAAAGCGATACAAGGGAAGCGACGGACAAGGCCGGTTTCTGCCGGGTTCACCAGAAGAAGATGTTTGACTATGGAAATGCGCTGGGGAACGGCTGGATCTTAAAGACGTATTATAAAAAGTTAATCCAGGAGATGAAAGCCGAGTTTAAAGATTATACGCCGGGAAAAACCTCCATGATGGACCGGATCACGGGAAAGGCCGGGAAACGGGACGGCGGGAACGGGAACCCCATTGAGAAGTGGGTGAGCGAAAAGGAGCGGACCTGTTACATCTGTGACCGTTTTAATCAGGTCTACGAGAGATATATTGCCACATTTTTTCATCTGTATAAAAAGGATGCGGCTTTCCGGGAGAAGGTTAAGAACGGAAAAGGATTCTGCCTGCACCATTTTGCGGAGCTGTGCGCCGGTGCGGACCGGTTTTTAAATGATGCCGAGCGCAAAGAATTTTATCCCATGATCTTCGAGGTGATGGAACGCAACATGGAGCGCCTGTCCGCAGATGTGGACTGGTTTATTGAGAAATACGATTACTTAAACCGGGATGCGGACTGGAAGCAGTCCAAGGATGCCATTCAGCGGGGAATGCAGAAGATCCGCGGCGGATATCCGGCGGATCCGGTTTACCGGATGAAATAGAATACAGAATATACAGAGGCTGCCTGCTTACCGGAAGGATAAGCAGGCAGTCTTTTACAGATAACTTTCCATGTAACAAGGAAGAAAGCCGATGCCCTGTCAGAAGGCCAGCACCGCGTTGAATCTGTCTTTTCTGTAGGGATCATAAAACCCATCGCTGATATCCCAGCCCTCAAATTCCTCCGGAGTAAAAAGCAGATGTTCCGTTCTGTGGGACCGGATGGGAAGCTCACCGATCAGTACGCTCTTTTTCGCCACACGTAAAAGTTCCTCTGTGGCCCTTTGGGCGTATTTTTTGTTATCAAAATAAAGAAATACACCGTAGCAGATGACCTTATCAAAGGTTTTATCCTTAAACGGCAGATTGGCGGCCTCGCCTACCAAGACCGGATTGTGCAGCAGCTCGATGTGGCGTCTGACAAGTGTAGGGGAATAGTCGATGCCGGTATAATCGCAGTCCAGGTACTGAGCCAGCGCTCCGGCGCCGCATCCGACCTCCAGTACTTTATCTTCTTTTTGAATATCGAGGCGGCGGCTGATCTCAGCAGCCACCTCTTTCATATTAACCTGGGTGCGCTCATATCCATCGAAGGCAAGAAGATTCTCTATGCCGCCCTCTGCCTTTCCCTTGCGTGTCCAGATCTGCTTCCAGGTTTCTTCTGCTGCTGGCTGCTCTGTACCCATCTGTATGATTATCTGGTCTGCCTCTGCTTTTTTGCTGCTGTTGTCCAATCCGTTCATGATTTGTCCTCCTTGTGGTGTGCATTGGAATAATAATGTGTTCAAAAATATTAAAATTAATAAATTATTGAACATCCTAACAGCAAAGAAGCAGTTTGTCAATAGTTTTCTATATAAAAATAATTTTATGCGCTCTTCTTTTCCCTTACAATCAGAAGAATGCTGATACACATGGCTGCCAGCTGTGAGAGCGGTACTGAGAGCCACGTTCCGCTGATACCGATGATTGGCGGCAAAATGAGCAGCAGCAGGAAGAGAATTATCACTTCCCCGTAGATCATCATGCAGGCCTGCAAGTCTTTGTCTGCAGCGTAGAAATATGCTGTCGTCACCCTGGATATGCTGACAAATAAGTAGCCGCTCAGAAAAACAGGAAGAATATCTGCAACGCGGGCTGTAATCTGGTGAGAGGCACCGAACAGTGCGGCTGCCTGCCCGCGAAGGAGAAACAGCAGTCCCATACACAGGAGTGAAACCATGGCAGAGAAGCAATACGCCAGGTTCCGGAACTGTCTGGTGCGGTCGTGGCGTCCCTCACCGTAGGAGCGGCTGATAAGCGGCTGACAGCCGTCGCTGACACCCTGCAGCAGAAGGATTATAATGGCGGAAATATAGCTGACCGGCGCATAGCAGGTAACGGCTGCAGCACCGCCGACCAAAGCTGCGCTTTTATTAATCAGGATCAGCGTGATATTCGGTGAAAATGTAAGTCCGAAGGGGGAGAGCCCTGTCTTCAGAATCGTTTTGAAGAGAAAGGCACCATTTCCTCCGAACCGGAGCAGCGGTATCTTTTTTTTCGCAATGAAAAATGCCGCGCATACCAGAAAGGTTACTGCCTGCCCGATCACCGTTGCAGCAGCGGCTCCCATCATACCGAAGGGAAGATGCCATACAAACAGATAATCGAGAAATATGTTCGTTAGAAACCCTGCGATCATTGCGGCCATGGCTGAAACCGCGCCTCCCATATTGCGAATAAAAGGAACGAGTCCCGTCCCCAGAACCTGGAAAATGGCACCGAAAGCAATATAGAGAATGTACTCCTGAGCCAGCTCTCCGATCGTCCCGGATGCACCGAAAAAACGGAGGACCACAGGGGCGCTGAACAACAGCAGAGCCGATAGAAGAAGTCCGGAAATAATTAACATAAAAAGTGACATGCCAAAGTACTGGCGGCACCGTTTGTGATTTTCCGTACCTGCGCTGATGGCGTACTGGATCGCACCGCCCATGCCGATTCCGGTGCCGACGGCCTGTAAAAACGCTGTCAGCGGGTATGCAAGATTGACTGCAGCCAGGGCGCTGTCGCCCAGGGCGTTGCCTACAAAAAAGCCATCGGCTATGGCATAGACGCCCGACAGCGCAAAGGCCAGCATGGAAGGAATGACGCAGTGAAAAAATTCTTTATGCAGTTTCATTTGAGTCAGTCTCCTTAAACAGTTTGTTATAGAGTGCGGTGCTCTCTAACAGTGCCCTGGCATTCTCCTGTCCCATCCTCTGCCAGACAGTTTTTTCATGAGCCTGCAGGTCGGAAACGGTTGCTTCCATAAATAACCGGCCTGTGCCGGTTGGCAGAATGACCCTGCCCCGCCGGTCTTCTGCCGAAGGTACAAGCGTGATCCAGCCGCGCCCGGCAAAGTTTTTCAAGATGGTGTTAACCGTCTGTTTTGGCAGCTGCCAGTGGGTGCAGATGTCTTTCTGAAGACACGGGCCGTCTGGGTTCATGATGGAAAGAATAACCAGGAGTTCGTAATAGGAGAGAGCATGTCTTTTTGCCCATTCTTCGTACAGGGCGCTGGTTTCGCGCCAGAGTACGGTGTAGTGCTGCAGCTGTTCAGTCAAAATATCACACATAATCGAAGAACCTCCATATCGTTAAAATAGTCCGGTAACGGACTAATAGTAACATGCAGAGAGAATTTCTGTCAAGAAAATATTTCTGAATATTTTTCTGGATTAGATATTTTTCGGTATGGTGCGATGGGGCATTATGACTTGCGGCAGTTACTTCTGTGATATATAATGAGGTGAAGAGGTACTACAGCGTGGGAGAAATAATAGAATGACAGGAGGCAGCGCCAATGCGTGAACTGGAGGTTCAGCTTTCAAATAAAGATATTCGGCGCATGATGTCGGATATGAGGCTTAAGAAGGACGGGATGAAGGAATCGAAAATTCTGGCTGTTATGCTAATCATTGCTTTCATATCCCTGATCTACACCGTGGGCGTTGGGCTGTTGCTCGGCGGTCATGACCCATCCATTCTCTGGTGGCTCACCGATCTGTGTGCCGGAATCGGACTGTGGCTTGGCATTGCCGTAGTGCTTGCTGTTCTCATTAAAACAGTCCAATACTTCAGAATCATAAGGGGTCCGCTTATGCACCGGCAGCTGGTGCGGTTTGAAGAGCATCGGATTGAGATGTACACAGAGGAAGGCGTAAGCTGTTATCCTTATGCATCTATTTTATATGCGGAAAAGACGAGGCACCAGATTCAGGTTTATATGAAGCGGATCGGGACGGTAAAGACGCTTCTGACACTTCCGGATTCCGCATTTACCGGCGAAGATGAGATGGACTGCTGTCTTGCCTTTCTGAAGGAAAAGCAGCAGCAGGAGGCCTTTATGGATCCCCTGGACCAACAGGCGGAGATCATAAGTCCTGAAGAGCAGATATATTCCTTTGCATTCATTCAGGAGGAGGCAGAATGGCTGGAGGCACTGACTGCGGGCAAGTATTATATGATGCGGACGGGGTTTGCGCTTAAAATGCCGGAAAGCATGACTCTGATACTGGCGTTGTTTCTGCTTACCGGCGTTGGCATCTTATCATTTATACGGGACAGGGATCCGGTAACTGCTGTGGTCTATGGTATTATTATGATTCTGTTTACTGGTATTGCATATCAGATCCTTTGCAGCAGGAGAGGGATTTACCGCGGCGTAAAACGGGCCTTAAAACGCGGGAAAACGGTGCCGGACAGAACCGGACGCCAGGTGATTTCCTTCGGCCGGTCCGGAATCAGCCTCTGTACGGATAAGGAACAGTGGGACCTGACTTATCCCATGATTTACAGGGTGGTGGAGAGTAAAAAAGAGGTATTTATTTTTACGAAAGGTCCGTATTTTTTAAATATTCCGGTCTGGGCATTTCAGACGGAAAGGGAAAAGCAGGAGGTTCTGGACTGCTTAAGAGCGCATGGGATTTGTGTACTACAGAAAAATATCTAGTTGAGATATCATGGATATAGAGAAAACTCCTTGACATAAAAAAATATTTCTGTTATAGTTTAAACTTGTGAAACGAGAGGATGAAGGTCTGAAACGTATACCTGACACCTCTCGTTTTCTTTGCGAAAAGTGTGTGTGTGCGGCCGTCGGCAACAGTAGAACCCGGCAGGCCTAGAAAGGACTTATTTATTTATGGAGACATTGAGATTTGATGAATTACAGCTAGACGAAAGAATTTTGCGGGCAGTAGCAGACATGGGATTTGAGGAGGCTTCACCGATTCAGGCGCAGGCGATTCCGGTACAGATGGAGGGCAGGGACATCATTGGCCAGGCTCAGACAGGAACCGGTAAGACGGCCGCATTTGGTATTCCGCTGTTACAGAAAGTAGATCCAAAATCTAAGAAACTCCAGGCGATCGCCCTGTGTCCCACCAGAGAACTTGCAATTCAGGTGGCTGACGAAATCCGTAGATTAGCAAAATATATGCATGGTGTCAAGGTTCTTCCGATTTATGGAGGCCAGGACATTGTTAAACAGATACGTTCCTTAAAGGATGGCACTCAGATTATCATCGGTACACCGGGCCGTGTGATGGATCATATGCGCCGCAAAACGGTGAAATTTGACCATATTCATACCGTGGTTATGGATGAGGCGGATGAGATGCTGAACATGGGATTCTTAGAGGATATGGAGACGATCTTAAGCCAGCTTCCGGAAGACCGCCAGACGGTGATGTTCTCCGCCACCATGCCTCAGGCGATCGCGGACATCGCGCACAAGTTCCAGAAGGAGCCTGTGACTGTGAAGGTGGTTAAGAAAGAACTGACCGTTCCGAAGGTAACCCAGTATTATTATGAAGTAAAGCCGAAGACAAAGGTAGAGGTTATGTGCCGTCTGTTAGATATGTACGCTCCAAAGCTTTCTGTTGTATTCTGTAATACGAAGAAGGGCGTGGACGAACTGGTACAGGCACTTCAGGGACGTGGCTATTTCGCAGAAGGCCTGCACGGTGATTTGAAGCAGATTCAGCGTGACCGCGTAATGAACAGCTTCCGTAACGGCAGAACCGATATTCTGGTGGCTACTGATGTGGCTGCCCGCGGAATCGACGTAGATGATGTGGAAGCCGTATTTAACTACGATCTTCCGCAGGATGATGAGTACTACGTACACCGGATCGGCCGTACCGGCCGTGCCGGCCGCGAGGGTATCGCATTCAGCTTTGTGGTTGGAAAAGAGGTTTACAAGCTTCGTGATATCCAGCGTTACTGCAAGACCAAGATCATTCCTCAGGCGATCCCTTCCCTGAATGACGTTACCGGCATTAAAGTCGATAAGATTTTAGAGAATGTGGCGGATACCATCGAAGAATCCGATTTAAGTGAGATGATTAATATTCTTGAAAAGAAGCTTCTGGAAGAAGATTATACGTCCCTTGATCTGGCAGCAGCTCTGTTAAAGATGATGATGGGCGAAGAAAATGAAGATATTATCGATACGAGAGAACCACGCTCTCTCGATGAATTAGACAGCTATTACAGGGGCGAAAACCGTAATGGAAACGGACGCGGAAGAGGCAGAAACGGCGGCGGCCGTGACAGCCGGTACGAAGGCGGCCGTGAGGATATGGCCCGTCTGTTTATCAATATCGGAAAGAACCAGAATGTGAAGCCTGGAGATATCCTGGGAGCCATCGCAGGCGAGTCAGGCATGCCGGGCAAGATGGTCGGAAGCATCGATATGTACGATAAGTATACATTTGTGGAAGTGCCGAGAGAAAACGCGGATGCGGTACTTCAGGCAATGAAGGATGTCAAGATCAAGGGTAAGAATATTCATATGGAGAAGGCTAACGGCGGCAAGGGAAAATAGGAAGCAGACAGCCGAAGCTGACGAAATGAGACGAACGGGCAATAAGAGGCAAAAATGTCTGAATAGATGATATCTTGAGATATACGAAAACGGTTGTATAGGGACGTGAGTAAAGCGTCTGTATACAACCGTTTTTATTTGGCGGAATGGATGAAGGATGAGATATTTCTTGCGTATTGATGGGAAAGAGGATAGAATAAAACTTATCTGAAAAGAAATGCATGGCCCCTGAGTGCGGCAGAAATCCACAGCGAAAGAATGAAAGCTGATGATGCCATTGATGTGGAATAAAGTGGAGAGTATAAAAACAGGAGAGAATGATTAAGATGGAATGGAAAAAGAATGACAGGATTCAAGTAAAGATAGAGGATATGGGAGACACGGGAGAAGGAATCGGAAAGACGGATGGTTTCACCTGGTTTGTAAAAGATGCAGTGATCGGGGATGAGGTGGAAGCCAAGGTAATGAAGACGAAAAAGTCTTATGGTTATGCCCGATTGGAAAAAATTGTCAACGCATCGCCAAACCGTGTGACGCCGCCATGTCCGGTGGCCCGTCAGTGCGGCGGATGCCAGCTCCAGGCCATGGACTATGAAGAGCAGTTGAAATATAAAGAACGGAAAATTTACAACAATATTAAACGGATTGGCGGATTTGATGAGGTCCCGATGTTTCCTGTTATGGGGATGGATGAGCCCTGGAGATACCGCAATAAAGCTCAGTTTCCGTGGGGGACCGATAAGGATGGGAAGATTATAACCGGTTTCTATGCGGGACGTACCCATGCCATTATTGAAAATGAGGACTGTCTGTTAGGTGTTGAAGAAAACCGAGAGATCCTGAAAATAATCAAAAATCACCTGGAGCGTTATCATATCAGGCCATACGACGAGGCGTCTCATTCAGGTCTGATTCGTCATACACTGATTCGAAAGGGATTTCACACCGGTGAGTTGATGGTATGTCAGGTCATCAATGGAAAGAGCCTGCCCCATCAGGAGGAACTGACGGAGCAGCTGTTAAAGGTTCCGGGAATGACGAGTATTTCAGTTAACATAAATCGTGAACAAACCAATGTAATCCTTGGCAATGAGGTGATCAACCTTTACGGTCCGGGTTATATCACGGATTATATCGGCGGTGTTAAATACCGCATTTCCCCGCTGTCATTTTACCAGGTAAACCCGGTGCAGACGGAGAAACTCTATTCCACGGCACTGGAATATGCGGGATTGACCGGCGGTGAGACGGTGTGGGATTTATACTGCGGGATTGGAACTATATCACTATTCCTTGCGCAGAAGGCAAAGAAGGTTTACGGTGTGGAAATCGTACCTCAGGCCATCGACGACGCCAGGGAGAATGCAAGAATTAACGGGATGGAGAACGTGGAATTCTTTGTCGGAAAAGCCGAGGAGGTGCTGCCGCGGGAGTATGAGAAGAATCAGGTATATGCCGATGTGATCGTCGTAGACCCGCCGAGAAAAGGCTGCGATGAGGTCTGTCTGGATACGATTGTTAAAATGGGCCCGAAGCGGGTGGTCTATGTGAGCTGTGATTCTGCTACGCTGGCGAGGGATATGAAGTATCTGGCGGAGCGGGGGTATGAGGTGGTGAAGGTGAGAGGGTGTGATATGTTTCCGCACTCTACCCATGTGGAGTCGGTGATAATGATGCAGAATTGTGGTTTTAAGAAAAAATAGAGGTTCAAACCACAAGATATAGTGGTTTTTGAGCGAAAATCGAGCAAAAAACAGGGCAAAAAATGGCCGTTTTTAGCCCCGATTTTTAGCCCCTTCCACAGATGCAGGAAGGTATTTGAGTGATATATGGGAAAAATTCAAGGTCAGCCGACGAAAAATTGGCTGGCCTTTTTACGTGATATAAATGAAATTGGGTGATGGGATTTAGACAGTGAAAAATGGATAAAAACAACACCATAAAAACGAAAAAAGAATATGGAGGTAAAGCATGGGAGCAGAGCTTGATAAGGAAAGGGACTTTGATGTAGACGTAAAATTGAAAATTACATTTAAAAACAGAGAGTTTAACTGTCTGATGCAGCCAGAAATTGAAGAAGGGATTGTGGAATTCCTGAAAGGGATTAATGGCGACTACATGATACCGGAAAGTGAAAGCATAGAGTTCCTTGGGGATGAGGCAGTCATTGCAAAATACAGTTTCTGCTGCAATGACACAAGCGAAGCAGAGGCAGAGGGTTTTGCAAAACACATGGTCCATGAGGCAGATTATAAATTTAAGGAGATGGGGTACACGTTGGAAGCAGAGAGCTACCATGCACAGGAATCGGATATGAGCTGGCTTGATGAATTTGAACGGCAGATTTTTGGATAGGGTGAGGCCAGAAACGGAAAACATTGAAAAGCGGTGGCTTTCTTCTGGGTTAGGAGAGCGAGGCCGCTTTTTTGCTGCCGCAATAGGATATGTATAAAATGCAGGATATGATGCTTAAAGTATTTTTGACAAGGAAATCGGAGGAAGGAGTATGACTGAAGCTGCCATCTACGCCGGCAGAGGAGGGGACGGTATTTGCCATCTTAGACGCAATAGGGCCTGAGAATCTGGAGACGCGGATCAACAAAGGTGGTATCGTCTGTTAGTAATCTGCGCCAATAAATTCGCGGAAAAATTTTAACTAGTTAAACACTGGCAGAATCACGTTGTTAAGAAGGGGGAATTTAGAAGTGTAATATGATGGACAGAACCTGCCTGTTCCCTACTACGAAAAAACAGTCCCATCATCCTTGACCTCCGGCTGAACGGAAGTGATGTATCCCTGTCTCTACCAAAACCGGAATATAGGATAGAGATGATAGAAAAAAGACTGAAATCTTTCCGCGTGACTGAAAGAGTACCATTCTCATCCAGGGAAAATGTGAAAGGACTTTATTCCAGAATGCCCTGTGGTGCCTCCGTGTGGAAACTATTTGGCTACAGGGAAGGTAGAAGGGATTACCTGCGGCGGAGAGTTCAGGCCGGAGGCAAGAGTCTACGACTTTGCCTGGATACTTGATTCTATGGAACAGTGTGTGGAATATGATGTGCCTTTTTAGTTCAAGTAGACTGGAGCAAGGTTCAAGAAGGGGAATAAGGTGTATTTGATAGACAAGAAGGATCAGATAAGCCAGGCACAGAAGGCCGGGGTAAGTTATAGAACAGTGGCTATATATAAGAAAAATGGAGTAATAAAGAAAAGAATTCTATTTTCTATTTGTTATTTAAATAAAATTAAAAGTTAGTGATGAAATATTTATGATAATATAGTAAAATATATACAATCAGTAATTTCGCTAAAGGAGATAAAACATGAATCCATCGCCGCTACGCTATCCAGGAGGGAAATATAAGTTATATAAATATGTGGTTCAATTAGTGCAGCTAAATAATTGCACGACTTATATAGAACCATTTTGTGGTGGTGCAGCGTTGGCATTAGGCTTGCTTTTTGAAGGTGTAGTAAACAAAATCATTATAAATGATTATGATTTTACAATATATTGCTTTTGGGATAGCATTTTGAATCGTACAGACGAGTTTATTCAAAAGGTTCTTTTGACAGATGTAACTATAGAAGAATGGAATAGGCAAAAAGTAATTAGGGAGCAAATTAATACACATAGTAGATTGGATATAGGTTTTTCTACTTTTTTTTTGAATAGAACGAATAGATCAGGGATTATTGATAAAGCTGGTCCTATTGGAGGGCTGAATCAAGATGGAGACTATAGTATAGACTGTAGATTTAATAAAACTAAATTGATAGACCAAATAAAAAAAATTGCGGAGAATAGAGAGAAAATTGCATTATATAATATGGAAGCATTGGACTTAATTGATAATGTAATATTAAAAACGAGGAAATCATTTACTTTTTTTGATCCGCCATATTATAGTAAGGGACCTGGTTTATACACGAATTTTTATTTGCATGGAGATCATGTGAATTTGTCTCAATATATTATGATAAAAATGAAACATAGAAAATGGATTGTGACATATGATAATGTAAATGCTATAAAAAATATGTATTCAAAAATGGATAGGTTAGAATTTGAATTACAGTATTCTCTGCAAAGTAAAAAAGCAGGTAGTGAGGTAATGTTTTTTTCTGAGAAGTTGAGACGGCCTAATGAGGAAGGTTTATTAAAAGTATTAGGAGAATAAAAATATGAGTGGAAGTATTCAAAGGATAAAAGTTGGTGAGTTGTTGAATTATTACGAAAATCCACGTCATACAGTAGGTAGTAATGAGAAAGATACTCTGAAAAAATTATTTGATGCGGTAGGGATACAGTATATGCTTAATCTGACCGAGGATATTCAAAAAAATGGTCTTTTAGGTAATCAGCAAATAGTTGTGGTGTATTCTGATAAATTGAAAAAATATATTGTATATGAAGGGAATCGAAGAATTGCGGCGATAAAACTACTTTTAAATCCAGAATATTTCGATTTTTTAGATAAACCAACTATTGACAAAGCAAAAAAAATCGGAACTAGTATTCACAATTTGAGTATATTGCCGTGTTATGTGACAGATGAAGAGGAAGCATTTTTTATTATGGAGCGAATCCATTCAGGCGAAGATAAAGGTCGCGGTGTAAAAGAATGGACTCCAAGGGAAAAAGAAATTTTTAAAGTTAGGCAAAATAGTGCAAAAACTTTACAATATTTGATTGATTTTTATGTGAGAAAATATTTTGAAGGTTTTGATATAACTTCGGTGTTGCCTTTTACTACTATACAACGAATTTTTAATAATAGAGAAGTGAAAAAGAAAATTGGCTTGGATGTCACTAATGAGGAAAGTTTTACAAAGGAGAAAATGCTATTAGTTATAAATGCTTCAAAATGGGTGGCGGAAGAGGCTAAATCTAAGGGGATGGCTGTAACACGATTGTATAATAAGGCTAGAAGTATTGAAGATGAGCTGATTCCGTGGATAGAACATTATGTTAACCTTGAGAATAGTACAAGAGATTCAATGTCAGGAATGGAAGAAGAAAAAAATATTCAATTAGTGGCAAATAATATATTTAACGATATAGAAGATATTGCGTTGGAAAATAATGCAAATAATTCTGATTCGGATGTTTTAAGAAAGAACGAGGCTAAAACTTCTGAAAATATGGATACTACTGTAGGTGTAAACAATGTTATACAGTATAAAGAGGATATTGTCAGTAAAAAAAGCATTATAGAAAAAGAAGGTATCAGTCAGAAAGAGGAAAAGGGTGGTATGAAAAATTTACCATATTTTTTTCAAGGAATCAACTATAGCACTATAGATCCTAATGATGCTGATACGCATGGAATATCTGCTGTATGTAGAGAATTACAACTTTTTTCTGACAGAAAAATGGTGGAAAAATATCCTTTATCAGCAGCATTTTTGACTCGTTCAGTAATAGAGCATTCTATAATTTTTTATTCGAAAAAACATAAAATTCAGGGACAAGAAAAATATATTTGGGAAAATATAAAAGACATTTCGAAACTTAGTAAAATTATAGAAAATTACAATAAAAATTTACCAAATTATATAGATAACAGTGAAATGAGACAGTATTTTACAAACTTATTTGGAAATTATCAGACTAATTTGGACCCACTAAATTGGGTGGTTCATAGACCTTCAGAATTCCAATTGGATTCAAAAAGCCTGATTGACTTACCACGTAAAGGGCTATTAGCATTAATTAATTATTTTATGGATTAAAAGCGACAAGAGAAGCAGAAATATTTTGTTTATTCAATCATTATACATATTATTAAAAAAATAATATAAAGGGATATTATGGGGTACGAAAGGCAGATATGATTATTAAAAGTATTGAAATTGAAAAATTTCGCGCATTTGAAAATGTTTCTTTTTATCTGGGCAGGCGCATTACAGCAATCGCAGGACGCAATGCAACACAGAAGACAACTGTATTAGGTATGATAGGGCAGCCTTTTACAATCTCAAAAGGGCACCCTATGTATGGCTGCAAAACAATTGATGGTTACAATTTCCGCTCTCAGTTCAAAGAAAAGTTTAAGATATCACCGGAACATGATATGATTGGTCAGCATAAGTGGAAATTAAATTTACACAGAGGAGCTTACGAAAATAGTTATTATTCTGTGGAAAGCATTGCACGTAGGCAACGTAATCAAGAACCTACGTTAAGATTTTGGAATGCTGAAAGTCGAGCGAGTGGTGCGGGGTATATACAGCTACCAGTGTATTTTTTAAGTTTAAGTAGGTTGTTTCCAATAGGAGAAACTGGAAAAACACAGGCAGTTGCTTCAATGCTAACGTCTGAAGAATTAAAATATTGTATTATAAATTATAGAACCATCTTATCTATTCATGATATTGGAGGAGATGTTTCTGTTGGGATTGAAAAGGGGACGGCCGCAAGGACTTTTGCGGGAGTAAGTGATGAAAATCATGATATTTTTACTAATTCGGCAGGTGAAGGCAATATAATGCGAATTATATTAGCTGTGTTATCGTTCAAACGTTTACAGGAGGAGTATAGCAGAGAGTATAAAGGTGGTATTTTGTTAATTGACGAACTCGATGCGACATTATATGGATTTTCACAAAGGAAATTAATTGATTATTTGTGGAACGCTGCAAAAGATTATAAAATACAAATCGTGTTTACAACACATTCTCCTATAATATTAAAATGCGTGAATAAGTACCAACGTAGAGAATATCAGGAAAAAGGTATAGATCTTCCACCATTTGCGTATAATAGTTCTATAGTATATTTAGAACCTCAGTATGGTGTAGATGGGAAACGAACAATTATGCCAAGAAATATTTTCTCTAACAGTGAATTAAATATTGTTATGAATGACATAAACTTAACAGCCCAGGGTGTTGGAAATCGAATTAGTATATATTGTGAGGATACATGTGCAAGTCTATTCTTACAGTTTGTTTTGTCTAGAGCATTAAATATTAATTTAGAATTGTATATGAATTTTATCGATATAAACTTGGGATGGACAAATTATATACAATTATATGAGAAAAATGTTCCGGAATTTAAAAATAACATAATTGTTTTGGACGGTGATGTCCCATCTAAACCAGAATTTGCCTCAAAAGCGAGAGTTATTTCCGAGGCGGGTAATTTTTTGTTTCTTCCATTAGTTATAGAAAAAGAAATATTTATTTTACTTAAGGAGCATAATAAATTTACTCAGTTCCAAGAACATTATTCAAGTGTTACAACTTTTAATTATGATATTTGTTTTAGTGACTGGCCATTGGAGAGTGACCAGTATAATACATTAGACTATAAAAATTGGTATAAACAAACGGAAGGTGTTTTGGGAGATTATACTATTTTGTTTCGATTTTGGTGTGACAATAATCAAGAAAATATTCAAGAATTTATAACAGATTTTATACAAAAATTTAATGTACTTGCCGAACGAGCAGATGTTGATGCTTTGCCGCCTATCGAAGTAATTCGGGAGAGCAGTTTAGTAGAGGAAGAAGAAATTTAGAATAGAATATTCTAGGGCTATAGGTTGGAACATCATATATGTATGGATCAAAGGATATAAAGAAAGATAAAATATGTTTAGCTTAAATAAAATGGTTTTCGTTGCATTGCTTCGGGAACCATTTTAGTTATAAGTTGAAATCAAATGGTATAAAATATGTTTTTGTATTAAATTGCTATCTCTTAAGTGGGCTGCTTATTAAGCGGATTATCAAAGATGAATGAATTTTTTTGAGGTGTACTAGAAGAGTGTTATAGTAGACACACCAAGGGGGATTTACGCCTTTTGGAAATCAGAATCACCCACTCCAGACATACAGAATGCTGCGTAAAATTAGAACGGAAAGATGGGTACCAGCAATTACCACTGTTTGTGGAAGAAAGTCCGCTTGAATAGAAGCAGATGTAAGATGCATTGCAGGCAGCCGGTGAAAAGTTAACACATCTGTGGGACAGTGATATGTTCCATGGGTGTGTTTTTTTAACTGTTTTGGCAGTAATCTGGTATGAACCAGATATGATAAATTTTAGCTTTTTGTTGTGCTGTCAATCATTTTATCTTATAATAAAATTAGCAGTTTTTCTGGTAGCGGGAACAAAAATACAGTAGAAAAGTAAAGAGCTCAAAGGCTGTCAATGAGGAAAAAATGAAGATAATAAATAAAAAGTGGTTGATTGGCTGCAGTAGTATAATTGCCATTTGTGCGGTTACGCTCAGCGTCTGGGGCTGCAGTAAAAACACGAAACCGGAGATAGAGGTGGCGCTTTGGAATTTAGACGTGTACGATCATTATACGGAACAAGTGCAGAGTCTGGTACCGGATGTAAAGATTAAATGGGTCGAGGGACAGAGAAATCTGGATTATTACAAACAGCTTGCAGAGACGGAGAGTCTGCCCGATATAATAACGGTCCGTAAATTTTCCATGAAGGATTCTCTCAGTCTTAATCCATATCTCATGGATCTGACCAGGACTGAAGTGGCGTCTTCTTATTATGATATTTATCTTGAAAATTATAAAACCAGTGAGGGAAAGGTATTTTGGGTTCCCATGTCTGGTACGGTAGACGGAATCGTAGCCAACAAAGAACTGTTTGAACATTATAATATACCGGTTCCCAGTGATTTTGACAGTTTTATTTCAGCTTGTCAGGCGTTTGAGACGTATGGAATCAGAGGGTATTCCATCGATTTGAGTATCGATTATAATGCCCTGCATCTTTTACAGGGAATGGGAATTGAAAGCTTGTCTTCCGTTGACGGGATTATCTGGAGGAAAGACTATGATGACGGAAAAACAAACCAGCTGGATTCCAGAGTATGGCTGCCTGCTTTCGAGAAATTGGAGCGGCTTAATACGTTAAAGATCCTGGATCAGGACACCATGTATTCAGACGACCTCCTTTCTTATGAAAGATTTATAGAGGGTACACAGGCCATGGTGAATATCAGCAGTGAAAGTATTTCTAAATTACTCCCGGGAAAGGAGGTGGAAATCCTTCCATATTTTGGAGAGAACCAGAATTTTTTGCTGACATATCCCACATTTAATGCTGCCATCACCAAAGCAGGGGGAGAAAACAGTGTGAAAAAGGCAGCAGCCTGGAAAGTTTTGATGGCTATGACCTCATCGCAGGCCCAGGAGGAACTGAATCGATATACAGACGGATTGATTCCTTATAAGAGAGATATTTCTTTTGAATATGACGGAAGTATGAGCATGGTACAACAATACCTGGAAAGAAACCGTACATATATTCGTCTGGGCTCTGAAGAATTTTTTGAAATTTCGAAAATCACTGTTGATGAAATGCTGGAAAATCATTTTTCTGCTGAAGGCGCGCTGGATTTGATGAATGATCTTCTGAGCCATTCAGAATAAACACGGGGTTACTACTATACAAAAGAAAAAGTTGGAAAATATATGATACTGAAGAAAAAAGAGAAGGATATCAGTAATGATAAGTATAAACGCATACGCAATGTCACCGTAACAGGAACCTTACTTGCCATATCAGGCATCATTTTCCTGATGACAGTATTCTTAAAAAATATGGAGAATAATGCAAGAAAGGAAAATGAATATCATTTATTAGAGATTGCACATCAGGTGAGCGATAATATCAATTCCAAGCTAAATCAGAATTGGTCCCTTCTGCGTACGATTGATTATGATCTGAGTGTTACCCGGATGTCAGAGGCTGACACTCAAAAATATCGGCAAAACCTGGTGAAAGAATGGAAGTTCAGTCATATTTATCTTATTGATGATGCGGGTAACTGCAGTGATGAATTTGGGGAAAAGAGCAGGCTGATAACAAAGGATAATGCGATTGCTCTTTTAAGGGACAGGACTGACGTCTCTTTTTTAAGAAGAGATATTAATGGGAATGCCACATTATTTTTTGCAATTCCGGTGGAGAAGAAACAGGCGGGCTCTGAGAATATTTCAGCCATAGCGCTTGAATATAAGTTGGATAACATTTTAGAGATATTAACCATATCAGCCTTTGAAAGGAAAGGAATATGCTACGTTATTGACCAGAATGGAAGCAGGCTGTTTAATACCCAGGCTGACAATGCAATTAAGGATTATAATATTTTTAGTTATCTGGAGTATGCATCAAAGGATGGAAAAAAGAGTGCTGAAGTAATACAGGATGCGATGGACAGCGGCACCAGCGGAGTAACGGTTTATACAAAAGACGGACATCAGGAATATATCAGCTACAATCCACTGGAAAACGGCAAATGGACCCTCCTTCTGTTTGTGGGCGGAGATATTATCGGGGAAAATATGAACAGGTTTTCCAGAAATGTATTTACTTCATGTGCCGTAATTGTTGGACTTCTCATCATCATAAGCGGAATTGTATTTTTCCGGCTCAATCAGCTCGCGAACAGAAAGCGAGATGCCGATGTATACAACCGTGAAAGAATGCTGAACCTTTTGATCGAAAGGGGAAATGAAGTCTATATGATGTATAATAAGACTGAAGGCTGCCTGGAATATGTAAGTCCTAATCTTGAAAGCGTGATGGGGTGGAGCCGCCAGGAGGCTGAACAGTTGTTTACGGAGGGAGAAAGTACTGACGAGGAAGACATTGCCGGGATCAAGGATGAATTTATCCATTGGGATGGGCAGGGCGATTTTGTGGGTTCTATTCATCAGCATAGAAACAGGAATAACGGGAATCTAAGCTGGATTCGTCTTCAGGTTAACCCTGTTTATCTTAGTCCTGAAGAAGTGTGGATTGCAAATCTCTCTGATATGACGAAGGAGTGGGAGCAGCGCGAAAATTTAGAGCAGGCGCTTATGGCGGCCAACAGTGCCAATATAGCGAAAAGTAATTTCCTTTCCAATATGAGCCATGACATCAGGACACCGATGAATGCCATTCTCGGTATGGCAGCAATTGCGGAGCAGTATGCCGGGGATCCTGAAAAAGTGATAAACTGTATGAAAAAAATCTCGTATTCTTCCAAGCATTTGCTGGCGCTGATCGATGAGATCCTTGATATGTCAAGGATTGAAAGCGGCAAGATGCTGCTTGAAAATAAGATTTTTTCACTGTCGGGCATGCTGGAAGGCATTGTATCTATGTTTCAGGAGCAGTTTAAAGGAAAAAAACTTTCGTTTAACATGGAGAAACGCAGTATCAAACATGACAGCCTCATTGGAGATGAATTCCGCCTCAGCCGTATATTGGTGAATATATTGTCCAATGCCATAAAATATACGCCGGAACAGGGACAAATTGTATTCTCTGTAACGGAGCTTCAGGCAGGCAAAGAGGGATATGTCAGATATCAGTTTGTAATAAAGGATGACGGAAGAGGAATGACCGAGGAGTTCCTGAAAACCATTTTTATGCCTTTTACCAGAATGGAGGAAAAAGAGGGAAGCTATACGCAGGGAACCGGTCTCGGTATGGCCATCGCTAAGAGTATGCTGGATTTGATGGGGGGAAGTATCAACGTTGAGAGTACGCTGGGAAAAGGAAGTACTTTTACTGTAGATGTAGAGTTGGAGACGGCAGAAGAAGGGGAATGCCGGGAGGAAAAGAAAGAGCAGAATGGAGGCCAGACGATACGCTTTGATTTTACTGGAAAGAGAGTGTTAATTGTAGAGGACAATGAAATTAACGAGGAGATTTTAAAAGAGCTTCTGTCTATAGAAGGAGCTTTGACAGAGAGCGCCGGAAACGGGAAGGAAGCTGTAGATAAACTGGAACAATCAGCCCCTGGTTATTATGATCTTATTCTGATGGATGTTCAGATGCCGGTTATGAACGGATATGAAGCAGCAGCCATGATACGAGGTCTGGATCGCTCTGATGCAGAAACGATTCCAATCATTGCCCTGACAGCCAATGCCTTTTCCGAGGACAGAAGCAAGGCGTTAGCCGCCGGCATGAATGCTCACGTGACAAAACCGATCGATATGGCAAATCTCTGCAGTGTGCTGGCAGAAGTATTCTCTTCATAAAATGGAGTACAGGTGAAACTCTCTAATAAAAAAACACGAAAGTCGGAGCATAAATACAGGAGTGAGGCAATGCATGGCTGGCATCGTCATTGATGCATGGTATTTATGTATGTACCCCATGAAACCCCAGAAAATTCCGCGCCGCCCGCGACAGCGGATACTCCTTATTCACAATAAACGCGCTGGTAATAAACAGATTTTCATCAGAAAAATGTTTCACTGCCAAATCCTTAATATGCTGGAAGTCAGCGGTTGTCAGTGAGGCCAGCGCGACAGTGCCGAAGGATCTGGCCCACTCGATGGCGGTCGCGTTGGAGGAGGTTATAATAGAAATATTCGGTGCCAGCAGGCGGTGGCCGA
Source organism: Hungatella sp. SL.1.14 (assembly GCF_024460495.1). Lineage (NCBI taxonomy): Bacteria > Bacillati > Bacillota > Clostridia > Lachnospirales > Lachnospiraceae > Hungatella > Hungatella sp. SL.1.14. Next base: position 24,161 of record NZ_JANFYJ010000043.1, read on the forward strand.
AAGAAGAGCGGACCAGATCCAGGCAGTCAAAGGGAACCGCCAATGGGTAATCGGCCAGCTGGGAAATATCAAGAATATCACTTTTGTGTACCAGAGGATGATCGGGACTGCAGACTGCGACGATCTCCTCTTTTTCATATGGGTAGACGGCCAACGATGCATAACCGGGCAGACTGGAACGTATGAGGCCGATCTCCGTTACGTGGTTTAAGACATTAGGAATGGCAAAATCACTGGGAATCTCATAAAAATCAAAATTAACATTGGGGTACGCCTTCCGAAAATCATCGAAAAGATGGTGCAGAAAATAGGCAGAGTTTCCTGCCGGGATGGACAGCTTTAAGAGTTCGGAAAAAGCTGTCTTTTTGCTGTGAATCTCGTTTTGAAGTTTCTCCTCGGCCTGGCAGATCTCTCTGGCATGCAGATAAAAGACACGCCCGGCATCGGTCAGCTCCAGCTTATGCCGGTTTCGGATTAACAGCTTCGCCCCATAATAAGCTTCTATATTTTTCAGCTGGTTGCTCAGAGATGGCTGTGCAATCAGCAATTGGTTCGCAGCCGCCATAATACTTCCGCATTCCACAATCGCAACAAAATTTCGGTAAGACTCCAAGGTCATAGAAACAGTCTCCTTTTAATATAATAATATTATTATATCATATATGTAAAAATGATAGTTTTATTATATATAAAAATATGTTACAATGCAAATTGTTTTTAAAAATGTATACTTATAAAAGATACAATAATTATAAGATATACTAATTAATAGAAATAAGGGGGACTAAAGATTACCATGAACGCTTTACTGACAGATTTACTTGCCGTATTTGGTGTTGTTTTGAATGCGCTGCCTCAGGGACTGCTGGCGCTGTCATTTGGATTTGCGGCCGTGCCTACGGCGATGGCGTTTTTTATCGGAGCAGTGGGCAATGTAGTTACGGGAAATGTAGCGCCGATTTCGTTTCAGGCGGAAACCATAACCTATGCGGGAACCAGCGGCAGGAACCGTTCGGAGCGGTGCACCATGATCTTTATTGGGGCGGTTATTCTTGCTGTTGTCGGCGCCTGCGGGATGCTGACAAGAATTGTGGATTTTATCGGGACGGATATTGCTAACGGAATGATGGCCGGCGTGGGACTGATATTGACAAAAGCGGCTGTCAATATGGTAAAGGAAGATCGTGTCGCCGGCGGCGTATCGCTGGCTGCGGCTGTGATTACCTATCTTTTGACCCGCTCCAGTGCCAACACTCTGGTCTATACGATTGTAATCTCAGTCATCGCCTCCAGTGTGGCATCTGCGGTTCTGAATAAAGAGAAGAAAAACATCGTGATTGTTGACGATACATTTAAACGACAGAAATTTACGATAAACGGAACTGTCATATTCGGCGCGCTTGGAATGGTATGCTTAAATATCGGCTCCAACATTTCCTTCGGAGCTATCACCGCCAGCATGGCGGGAGCAGATACTTTTAATGTGGATCATTTAACCCTGATCTCTTCCCTTGCGGATATCGGCTCCTCCTTCTTTGGCGGTGCCCCGGTTGAGTCGATCATCTCGGCTACCGCCAACGCCCCCCATCCGGTTTGGGCCGGCGTTGCAATGATGGTGGTGGTAGGTGTGATTCTATTGAGCGGTCTGCTTCCGAAGATCGGCAATTACGTTCCGTCCTCATCGATTGCAGGTTTTCTGTTTGTGCTTGGACTGTTTAAAACCTTTGTACTGGATGCACCTGCGGCGCTGGCAGTCAATCCGGCGGTAGGCGGAAGTGCACTCGTTGTCACGGCAATCTCCAATCCGTTTCTTGGTATGCTTGCCGGAATTGCAGCCAGAATTCTGGGAATGTAAAGGAGGAAATTATATATGGAAAGCTACGAATTAGAACTTTTTGGCGTTAAACGGAAACTGCCTTTTATCGATCTGGAGGACAATCTGGCATTTGCCAGTTTTGTAATTATGGGGGATACAGAGCTCATCATGGCCTGTGCGCCAAAGCTTGCTGAGAAAATCGGGGACGTGGATGTCATTATAACCGCGGAAGCCAAGGGAATTGCGCTGACCTATGAAATCAGCAGACTTCTTGGCAAAAAGAATTTTATTGTTGCAAGAAAAAGCATCAAATCTTATATGAGCGGCGTGGTTTCCGTGTCGGTACATTCCATTACGACATCAGGCGAGCAGCATTTGTATCTGGACGGCCACGATGCAGAGTGCCTCCGGGGAAAACGGGTATGTATCGTGGACGATGTTATCTCTACCGGCGAATCACTCTATGCACTACAGGCGCTGGTGGAAAGTGCAGAGGGAATCGTCACGAAAAAAGCAGCCGTACTCGCAGAGGGAAATGCGGCAGAGCGGGATGACATTATCTTTTTGCAGAAACTGCCATTGTTTCAGAAATCTGAAAACGGTGAATATGCGGTCAAGGAGTCATAAGGAAAATCATTCAGAATAAGTCTGACAAGTCTAGACGGATAAGAGGGCAGATATCATGCATTCCAGATGGGAGTGAATGATATCTGCTTTTTAATACACGGTTCATGATTGTTGATGAACGAAGAATAAGCAGATTTACTTTTGCTTCGAAAAAAGGTATGATAGGAGTTAGTAAGACTGTTTGAGCAGTGCGCTGTGTGAAAGGCCCATTGATGCCGCAGTCATGCGGAAGGGGGAGGTGTTCTTGTGAAAGAAAGATTAGAAACCGACAGATTGATTCTCCGTCCATGGGAAGCGCAGGATGCTGCGGACTTATACAGCTATGCAAAGGATGACCGGGTTGGCCCCATTGCAGGCTGGCCGGTACATACCGGTGTGGAGAACAGCCGTGAGATTATTAAGAATGTCCTTTCTAAGGAAGGAACGTATGCCGTCGTCTTAAAGGAGACCATGCTCCCGGTAGGAAGTATTGGATTCATGGCCGGCAAAGAAAGCAATTTAGAGATCCCGGACACGGAGGCGGAAATCGGATACTGGATTGGGGTCCCTTATTGGGGCCAGGGACTGATTCCGGAAGCGGTGCATGAGCTGATCCGGTATGGATTTGAAGAACTGAATATGGAAAAACTGTGGTGCGGTTATTTTGACGGAAATGAACAATCCCGCCGCATTCAGGAAAAATGCGGTTTTGTCTATCACCATACCAATGAAAAGATCCCGTGGGTGCTGATGAATGATATCAGGACAGAACATGTCACCTGTTTGACGAAGGAACAGTGGGAGAAGGCAAAAGCACAGGCCGGCAGGGAGGAAGCATGATATTTCGAGGACTGGGACTGTTGGTGCTTCTTCTTTTCTATGGAGTTTATTTTGGGAAAATGGCAATGCAGAAAAAGCAGGGAATACAGACTGATCATATTGCGAAAGGCGGAAAAAGGGGGAGGTTATTTCGGGTGGAAATGACCATGAAGGCAGCGACCTGTGCGGCGCCTGTGGCGGAACTCATAAGCGTATTCACAGGAATCAGCCTGCTTCCGGTTTTTGCCAGATATACAGGGGTGTTGGCGGCATTTGCAGGAGTGATGTGTTTTGCTGTTTCTGTCTATACGATGAGGGACAGCTGGCGGGCAGGCATACCGGAACATGACAAGACGGAGATGGTGACAACCGGTATCTACAGCATTAGCCGTAATCCGGCATTTCTTGGCTTTGATCTGGTGTATTTAGGTTTCCTCCTTATGTTTTTTAATCCGGTTTTACTGGTTTTTACGATTTTTGCAGTGGTAATGCTGCATCTGCAGATTTTGCAGGAAGAAAAATTTATGGCGGATACATTTGGCAGTGAGTATGAGAAGTACAGAAAACATGTTTTTAGATACATAGGGTCGAAATGAAAATAAGCAATTTGGTAATATGTCAAGAGGAAAATGAAAAAGATTTTCTAAGAAAAGGGTAACTTTAATAAACCTACGGTTCAAAAGAAACGTAAGTTCGATATGCACTATGGATTACCTACTCTTTTC
>NZ_JANFYJ010000430.1:0-295 GCF_024460495.1 Hungatella sp. SL.1.14
GGTAGGACTCGTACCAGTTGGGATACTTGATGATAAAGAAACAGTCCGGGTACTCTTCCCTGGCGGCCGCCACGATCTCCTCTGCCAGTCCGGCCATAAGATCCAGACGGTACTCCGGCCAGCTCCGGTCCTTTTTTGCTTCGATGCACTCACTGCAGCGGCAGCTGGTGAAGAAGAAATCATCCAGGATGATCTCATCAAACATCTTTGCCGTATCTCTTACAATCTCCAGATAGCGCTTCCTGTAGCCAGAATCTGTATAACAGAGCACGTCGAAGATCGTGTGTTTCTCATG
>NZ_JANFYJ010000431.1:0-295 GCF_024460495.1 Hungatella sp. SL.1.14
TGTGAAGCTATCTGTATTCGTACAGACCAATTGAATAATCCGTTCTTCCGGATAAGGTTCAGGAGGAAGAAATCCAGTAGTTATATCTCTAATCAAGGCCCAATCCCTTAATAAAACTTGCTTCCTTAGTTTAAGCTGTTTTATGGCCTTCTTTATCTCTTGGCGGTCTTCATAGTAACGTTTGGGATCGTAAGGCGTCACCAGATGCTTTATTTCAACTATCACAACATGATTATCAACTAAAGCTATAACATCAAAATCTGTATTTCCTAAAGATGATTTAAATTCTATTTTA
>NZ_JANFYJ010000432.1:0-295 GCF_024460495.1 Hungatella sp. SL.1.14
AGACGTCCCGCCAGCTTCCGGTACGGACCCACGCCGCAGGCCTCCAGACGTTCCTTGATTGACGGCACAATATCCGAGCTTAAATACCTGGAATCCGTTCTCGGATACGTCAGAACCTTATGGTTCTCATAAAGCCTCTGCATGATATTCAGCGTTTCCTTCGCCGAGTAATTAAACTTGCGGTTTGCTTCCCGCTGTAGTTCTGTCAGATCAGAGAGCTGCGGCGCGTACGTCTTCTTGGGAATGCGCTTCACCTCGGTGACAAGCCCCTGTCCACTGCCGGCCTTGATCTTCT
>NZ_JANFYJ010000433.1:0-295 GCF_024460495.1 Hungatella sp. SL.1.14
CAGGCAATCAATTATTACCATAATTGGTTTGGCAGTCTTTGTTGCTCTGGGAACGGTAAGGTCCTATTATTGTGTGGACTTCCGATTGATTCTCGATTTTAAAAAGATACTGATTCAAAATATTGTAGGGGCTGTGGGGTATGCTGTTGGAGTTGCGGCTCTAATGGGAGTCCATATTAGGGTTATTCCTTTTATATTGGCTGAGTTGTTGCAGCTTATTTATGTACTAAAAAATAGTTCCTTGCAAAAGGAGCGTATAACTACTTCGCCAGCTTTTAGGATGACACTAATCAAG
>NZ_JANFYJ010000434.1:0-294 GCF_024460495.1 Hungatella sp. SL.1.14
AGTTAAAGTATGGCGGAAAGAATATTGTAGATACGTTTAATTCCATCGCGGGGGTTCAGGGCCAGATGGACTGGGGACTGTCTTACCATCCATATCCGGCGCCGATGACAGAACCGGAGTTCTGGGATGATGCTCAGACCGGATGGATTACCAGTGATTTTAATTCCCCTGTCATCAACTTTGCCAACTAAAATGTTTTGACGGATTACATGGCACAGTCTGCATTCCGCTCACCGACCGGAGATGTACGCCATATTATCCTTACGGAAGAAGGCTTTACGGCCAAGAGTCCGA
>NZ_JANFYJ010000435.1:0-294 GCF_024460495.1 Hungatella sp. SL.1.14
CAGTCAAAGACGTGCCGCTCATGGATGTGGGGCGTCCCCTCGTCCAGATGGAGCGCCCAGTCCAGGATGTGGATATGGGAACCAAAGCGGCGCTCAAATTCCTGATAAAACTCATTGACGATGGAAAAGAGCGTATCCGGCGAGACGGATTCTCCCATCGTGCCGATCTGGTAGATACTTTCCTCCGGGCAGGTCTTGTTGTTTTTCAGCAAGTCCTCCACAGTGCGGTTGCGCTCGGTGTGCCGGGACGGAAGTCCAAAAACGCTTCAAAACGGCGGACAGCCAGAACCTGAT
>NZ_JANFYJ010000436.1:0-294 GCF_024460495.1 Hungatella sp. SL.1.14
AAACAGACATATTATTTTCCATCTCAGTTTCATTTCCATCTCCGGCTTTCTCACTATTATGATTCATTCTATGAATAGACGATAAAAAATAAAACCGGATTATTTTCATATTTTTCTATCTTTTTTACCTTGAATACGATATAATAAAGATATAAAATCATTATTATTGCACAATTGCATACGCACATGAGATTCTTTTGAAAGGAGTGGATGTTATGGGACATAAAATAATCACCATCGGCCGGCAGTTCGGGAGCGGTGGCCACGAGATCGGTGAGAGGCTGTCAAAAGCAC
>NZ_JANFYJ010000437.1:0-294 GCF_024460495.1 Hungatella sp. SL.1.14
AGCTGATCGAACCGCTCCCTCGTCCTTCTGTAGAGATTCGGTTTGTCAAGCATCCGGTCAGTCCACGACACCGGCAGATCCATCGATTCATCCGGATAGAGATCCAGATACTCTTCCGGAACAAAGTATGGATCGTGAGGCCCCAGTGTACCGACATACATACAGAAAGGCTCATCTTCGCTTACCTTTTCCAGCCAGTCCTCTGCACAGGAGACTACGTCACCATCACCAAACGGATTTTCTTTTACACCATACTGGGTATATGGAGGAAATCCGACTCTGGAAATCTCACCG
>NZ_JANFYJ010000438.1:0-294 GCF_024460495.1 Hungatella sp. SL.1.14
GAGGATGGCCGAAAGCCCGTCCGGAGCCGCTGCCTTATATCCCACATCTCCCCCCTTTAACGTCTCGGTCTTTCCGTCTCTCTCCTTTATCGTCAGCTTGTATTCTGCGCTATGCATGATATCGTCCTCCTTTTTTATTCAGATGATTTTACTATATTATCGTACAATTTTACGTTTATTTCAAGTGTATCTAAAAATATGCGAAAAAAAGATAAAATTGTACTCACGGTTCGGGCTGTTCTAATGTTAAGTTACTATAAGAAACGAAGAGAAAAGACCAATATTAAGGAGGTA
>NZ_JANFYJ010000439.1:0-294 GCF_024460495.1 Hungatella sp. SL.1.14
AAAGGCGTGAGGCCGGATGTGGCTGCAGGACTGAGCCTTTTGTCTCTTCCAGAACACGCATCATGGCGATGCTGGCAGTTACCATGGCGGCCTGTGTGTATTCCGTGATATCCAGCCTGTCGTTCTTCTCAAAGCACAGCTCCGGCACAGAAAATCCAAGCAGCTCTGACGCCATGTCAAAGATCACTTTTCCAGTCTTTGTATTCTCGTAAAAATCCTGGCCCATTCTACAGTACTGTGCACCCTGTCCCGGGAAAATAAATGCAGTCTTGCTCATAATCCGTAACTCCTTTT
>NZ_JANFYJ010000044.1:0-27606 GCF_024460495.1 Hungatella sp. SL.1.14
TTTAACTGCAAATGGCTAGAAACCAGGAAAATACCAAACTTTAAAACGAAGCAACACCGCTGTGAAACCCGCATAGAATCGGACTTTCAGCGGTGTTTTATTTTGTTTGACTGTCAAAGACGGGAGTATATCACAAAGTGGAAGCGGTGGGAATTGGTTTTAAGAAAGAATGGCATCCCCGCACCTTCTATGGTAAAATAGTTCCAATGAGACTGCGGTCAGCGATTGGCGAATGAAATGCAGAAAGAATACGGGAGAATGTGAAATGATAGCATTGAAAATTGAAGATATGAAACAATTTACTGCCAGACTCTTTATGGGAGAGACGTTTGATCACTTCCTGATTCGGGAAGCCGAGATTATTACCTTTAATGTGTTTACCATCGACGGGCATATCCGTCAGGGGTATTATTCAGAGGAAGAGCTGGAAGAGAACCAGCTGGAGGAGCTGTCCTCCTGGAAGATGATCCGGCCGTACTGCTTTTCACTGATTAAGGGGAAGAAGCTTCCGGGAAGCTTTCAGATTGTGCTGCAGATGCCGCCTCAGGCCGTGGAGAAGTTTGTGGCCGCACGCCAGATGCCTCTGAGGGCGGATCAGGTCAACGGCCTGTATTTAAACATCCGTTATGAGGAAGGGAAGCTGTTCTGTGTGACAGGCACCTCGGTCTCATTTTTTACGCTGGACAAGACTCTGGATTCGGAATGGGATCAGGCGGTGAGAAGCTTTTTGAAAAAGAACGAGATCATTTTTGAGGAAGAATAGAGAATTACTAGCACTCATTTTAAATGAGTGCTAATTTTCTATTGACATTTGGAAACGGGAGTATTAAAATACTCTTTGCAGGCAAAGCGTGAGAAACCATGGTTGTCCATGGAAAAATATACAGCAAAGAGCAAGGAGTGTATGGATATGGCAAAGACAGGAAGTTTGACAATTAACAGTGAAAACATATTCCCGATTATCAAGAAGTGGCTTTATTCGGATCACGACATTTTCTACCGTGAATTAGTGTCTAACGGCTGTGACGCGATCACGAAATTAAAGAAGCTTGAGATCATGGGAGAGTGGCAGAAGCCGGAGGATGTGGAATTTAAGATTACCGTGACGGTGGATTCCAATGAAAAGACGATTACCTTCGCCGATAACGGTCTCGGCATGACCATGGATGAAGTGGATGAGTATATCAACCAGATCGCATTTTCAGGAGCACAGGATTTCCTGGAGAAGTATAAGGACAAGGCGAACGAGGATCAGATCATCGGCCATTTCGGTCTGGGCTTCTATTCTGCATTTATGGTAGCCGATAAGGTGACCATTGATACCTTATCGTACCAGGAAGGCGCTGCGCCGGTTCACTGGGAGTCGGACGGCGGCACGGAGTATGAGATGGAAGAGGGGGATAAGACCTCTTTCGGAACGACGATTAAGCTGTACCTGAATGAAGAGAGCCTGGAGTTCTGCAATGAATACCGCGCCAGAGAGGTGCTGGAGAAGTACTGTTCCTTCATGCCGGTGGAGATTTATCTTGAGAATTCTTCTGCGGAGCCGCAGTATGAAACGATTGAAAAAGATGAACTGACGGAGAAAGACACCATCATCGAGACGATCGTTGAGGAGGCAAAGACCGAGGAGAAGGAGAACGAGAACGGCGAAAAAGAGGTTGTCGAGATTTCTCCTGCAAAGGAAAAATATAAGATCTTAAAGCGCCCTGTTCCGGAAAATGACATTCACCCGCTCTGGAACAAGCATCCCAACGAGTGCACCGAGGAAGAGTATAAGAGCTTCTACCGCAAGGTATTCCATGATTACAAGGAACCGCTGTTCTGGATTCATTTAAACATGGATTATCCGTTTAACTTAAAGGGAATCTTGTATTTCCCGAAGCTGAACTTAAATTACGACAGCTTAGAGGGCGTGATCAAGCTTTACAACAACCAGGTATTTATCGCAGACAACATCAAAGAAGTAATTCCGGAATTCTTAATGCTGTTAAAGGGCGTCATCGATTGTCCGGATCTGCCGCTTAACGTATCGAGAAGCGCGCTGCAGAATGACGGCTTTGTTAAGAAGATATCCGATTACATCACAAAGAAGGTTGCGGACAAGTTAAGCGGAATGTTTAAGACTGACCGTGAGAACTACGAGAAGTACTGGGATGACATCAATCCATTTATCAAGTTCGGCTGCTTAAAGGATGAGAAATTTGCTGAGAAGATGAACGATTACCTCATTTTCAAGAATCTGGAAGGCAAATACTTAACCCTGTCCGATTGTCTGGAAGAGAATAAGGAAAAGCATGAGAACACCGTATTCTATATCACAGATGAGAAGGAACAGAGCCAGTACATCAATATGTTTAAGCAGGAGGGCATGGACGCGGTCTATATGACTCAGAACATCGACAGCCCGTTCATCAATTTCCTGGAGCAGAAGAATGAGAATGTGAAGTTCTTAGCCATCAACTCTGACTTATCCGACAGCTTTAAAGAAGAGATGACGGAAGAGGCCAGAGAAGCCATGAAGGGCGATGTGGACGCACTGACCGAGGTGTTCAAGAAGGCGCTTGGCAATGATAAACTGGAAGTAAGAGTGGAGAAACTGAAAAATGAAGCCGTTTCCTCCATGATTACTGTATCGGAAGACAGCCGCCGTATGCAGGAAATGATGAAGATGTACACCATGCCGGGTATGGATCCGTCCATGTTTGGCGCCGGCGGTGAGACTCTGGTGCTCAACTATAACAATAAACTGGTTCAGTATGTGCTGAATCACAGAGAAGGCGAACACATTCAGGAAATCTGTGAACAGCTGTACGACCTGGCTGCATTAAGCCATGGTTCCCTGACTCCGGAGCGCATGACGAAGTTCATCGCAAGAAGCAATGATATCATGATTTTCATGGCGGATATGGGAAAAGAAGAGGAATAAGAATCCCGGATTGATTGGGGTATCATTTTTCGCTCCCTTATGGTATACTAGTAGCTATGATTGTATAGTAACCAGGAGGAGATTCTTATGACGGACAAGATAAGGGAGATAAAGAAGGCTGTGCTGCGGCTGATGCTGGCACTGGCCATCGGAGTTTTAGCGGGAGCAGCCCCGGGAGCGGTGCTTGTCTCTCATGCGGAGACGGAGACTGTGGCGGCTGCCGCGGATCCGGCCGGTGCGGAGACAGCTTCGGAGGATGACGGCACCACGTTTCTGCTGTCATTTTTCGGGGGAATCATTCTGCTGATCCTCTTCGTCGTCGTGATTGTCATTGCAACTGCCACCAGTACGGCGGGAGTTGTAGGAGCACAGGAAGACGAGTGATCTACAGACAGATAAGATGTTGTCGGCTGATCCAGTAAAGATCAGCTGGAAAATGGGACAGGGAAGCCTGCAGACTTTCCTGTCCTCCTCTTTTCAGAAAAATAGGTAACTAGTTACTATATGGAGGAAGGCATGCAGATAACGGATCTCATCAGACGCTTTCAGGGGACAAGAGAAAAACAGGAAAAGGCTGTGTTCAGCACGCTGTGTATTGCTGAAAACAGACTCCAGACCGTATTTGACAAGAGCAGCCCCGATATTACACTGAAGCAGTTTATGCTTCTGACTATGGTGAGACAGTCAAAGGACCGGCTGACATTTACCCAGCTGGGAAAACTGCTGGGCTGTTCCAGGCAGAATATCAAAAAGCTGGCCGCAGTTCTTGAACAGAAGGGATTCGTCACGATTTTACAAAATACGGACGATAAAAGAGCTGCATGGCTGGTGCCGGCGGCCAGGCTGGATGAGTACTTTGAGCAGACCGCGGCGATTCACAGGCGAAAACTTTCCTGTCTGTTCCGGCATTATACGGATCAGGAGATGGAGCAGCTGTTTACGCTGCTTATGAAGCTGTATGATGGAATAGACGGCCTGGAGGCCGCAGAAGAGGCGGCGACGGAAGCAACGTAACGACCTGCAGATACAGGAAAATGAGCGATACAGGAGGAAAGATATGAAGCGAATTATTTTATACGGCAGCAAATACGGCACGACGAAGCGTTACGCGGAAGAACTGGCACGAAGGACGGGGATTCCGTGCAGAAACTGCAAAGAAGTAAACTCTCTTTCTTCCTGCAAAGAAGTGATTCACCTGGGTGGGATCTACGCCGGTCAGATTCTCGGCCTGGCACACACCGTGAAGCTGCTCCGTCAGGAACCGGAAGCAAAGCTTCTGGTAGCCACCGTGGGACTGTCTGACCCTGCCGATGAAACCAATATCCATAATATCCGGGATTTTATAAAGAAACAGCTCACGGGGCCGCTCTGGGATGAAACGAAACTCTTTCATCTGAGAGGCGGGATTGATTACTCAAAGCTGTCCGTCGCGCACCGGGCAATGATGGGACTTCTGTACAGCCGGGTAAAAAAGATTCCGCCGGAAGAACGGAATTCCGAGACGCAGGGGTTGATCGAGACGTATGGCAAAACGGTGGATTTTACAGACTTTGAGAGCCTGAATGAGATGATCGGTCTGCTTACCGCTGAAAACGGAGCCGGAGAGCGCGGGTGAGCCGTCTGAACCGATGCATAAGCCAGCCGGCAGAAGGGGGAGAAGAGGCTGGCAGCAGCAGCTAACCGTAACTCCGGGAATACAAGATGCGGAAGTTCAGGAGCAATATTCTATTGACATTCCACCGTGGCTTCCCTATAATATATAGTAATGAATACTACATGACAAGTTATATGTCAGGAGGAAATAGAATATGAGCTATAAGATTATCGGGGACAGCTGTCTGGATTTAACGGCTGACTTAAAGAAAGATCCGCATTTTCAGATCATCCCCCTCACTTTGCAGGTAGAGCATACCCAGGTAATAGATGATGAGACCTTTGACCAGAAGAAGTTTCTGGAACTGGTCAGAAGCAGCAGTGAGTGCCCCCAGACCGCATGCCCGTCGCCTGAGAAGTTTAAGGAGGCGTTTGAATGCGATGTGGATCAGATTTTTGTGATAACACTGTCTGAGCACTTGAGCGGAACGTACAACAGCGCTGTTTTAGCGAAGAAGCTGTATGAGGAGGAACATGGACAGGAGGGGAAGAACATTGCGGTATTCAGCTCCGATTCTGCCTCATCCGGAGAGTTAAACATCGCTCTCTATATCCAGTCGCTCTGTCAGGCTTCTCTTCCGTTTGAGGAGATCGTGGAGAAGACGCGCAGCTTTATTAAGAATATGAAAACATATTTTGTACTGGAGAGTCTGGACACGCTGCGTAAGAACGGCCGTCTGACCGGCCTTCAGGCATTTTTTGCTACCGCGCTCAATATTAAGCCGGTTATGGGAGCTGATTCCGGTGTAATTATCAAGCTGGACCAGGCGCGAGGGATTAATAAGGCTCTTACGCGTATGGCGGATATTGCGATTCGGGAAGCGGGAGAGACGAAAGACAAGGTACTTATTATTGCCCACTGCAACAATCCGGAGCGCGCGGAGGTTGTGAAGAATGAGATGTGCCGCCAGGCCACCTTTAAGGACGTTATCATTACGGAGACGGCCGGAGTGGCAACGGTGTATGCCAGTGACGGCGGTATTATTGTGGCGTTATAGATGGAATAAGTAATATATCCCAGGGATGGCACTGGGAATTGAAAGAAAACTGCCGCCGTGAGTTATTTTGGACTCATGGCGGCAGTTTTTATGGAATTGATGCAAAATATATAACTGGCTGACACTGCCATAATTTGACAAATACACAGTCTCAGTGTAAGATTAGTAGAGACTATCGAGAGAATGGAGCAGAAAGCATGAAGACAGCAGTGCGTTATTATTCCAGAACAGGGAATACGAAAGTAATCGCAGAAGCCATTGCACCGGTGGCGGGCTGCCAGGCGGAATCCATTGAAGTTCCGCTGGAAGGCGTGACGGATATCCTGTTTTTAGGCGGAGCGCTTTACTGGGGTAAGATCCCCAGAACATTAAAAGAGTATATAAAGAGCCTGTCTCCGCAGCAGGTTAAATATGTGGCCGTCTTTACTACGGCGGGAATTCTGGAAAGTGCATCAGAAATTTATAAAGTATTTTTAAGATATCATGACTTAAAGGTTATGAAAGATACGTATTTTTGCAACGGAAAACGGGTTTATGATGGAAAAATTAAGGAAGAGACGATGTTATTTGCTGAAAAAGTTATGGATCAGGCATCTATCATGAATCATTCGATCATGGATTAAGGAGGAAGGGATGAAAAGAACAGGATTATTCATGAAGCTGCTGATTATCCTTCCGGTATTTCTCCTTGCGGCACTTCTCGTATGGATCGCGGCAGACGGACAGAGGGGAGGCGCAAGGGAAACCCTTGCCTCCAGCCGGGAAACGGCAGTCGCTTCCGCTGTACAGGAAGGGAGTCAGACAGCCGATTCTGCTCCAGAGGCGGCCACGGAGGAGGTTCTTAAGCTGGAAGTATCTGAAACGGAAGGTGAGAGTACAGCTCCCGCGGCAGAGACAGAATCGGAAGACCCCATAGTTCATATGCTTTTTAGCGGTGATGTATATTTTTCCAGTCATGTATTTGCTGCATATGATAATGCAGGAGGCATACATGGGGTGTTGGATGACGCATATCGGGACGAAATCGCCAGGGCTGACCTCTATATGGCAAATCAGGAGTTTCCATTCAGCGACAGAGGAACGCCGGCGCCGGATAAGCAGTTTACGTTTCGTATACCGCCGGAACGGGTATCCATGATGCATGAACTGGGAATCGATATTGTGACGATTGCAAATAATCATACGCTGGATTATGGCGAGGATGCGCTTGTGGATACGTGTACAACTCTGGAGAACGCGGGAATCCTTTACGTGGGAGCCGGTGCAAACATGGATCGTGCAAAGCAGCTGGAGACCATTGAGGTACGCGGCAGGACCATCGGCTTTCTGGCTGCTTCCAGGGTGTATCCCGATACTTCCTGGGTGGCAAACAGCAAAAAGCCGGGAATGGTAAGCGGTTACGATCCGTCCATACTCTTAAAGGAGATCGAAGCGGCCGGGGAATACTGCGATTATCTGGTCGTGTATATGCATTGGGGGATTGAACGGGATGAAAAGCCTCAGGAATACCAGCGGACTCTGGGAAAACAGCTGATTGATGCGGGAGCCGATCTTGTAATCGGAAGCCATCCTCACGTACTGCAGGGGATCGAATACTATCAGGGCAAGCCGATTGTATACAGCCTCGGCAACTTTATCTTTGGAAGCAGTATTCCGAAGACCGCTTTTTTGCGGGCCGATGTGGATCTGGAACAGAATCAGGTGAATTTATCTCTGGTTCCGGGCACTTCCGGGGCCGGTTATACAAAGAAACTGACCGATCCGCAGAAAATAAGCGAGTTTTACCAGTATATGCAGGGCATTTCTTTCGGCGTGACCATTGATGAAAATGGTGTTGTACAGGAGGAAAATGCTGCAAAATAAGAAAAAGGCGAATCAGACAGGCGCGGGGAGGTCACGATGAATTTACGGCTGGCTGAGACTGCGGATTTACCGCAGCTGAAAACAGTATATAAAGAACTCATCCGCAAGATGGATGAGAATGGGGTTTCAATCTGGGACGAAATATATCCATGCGAATGTTTCGCTGAAGATATAGAAAATAACCGTCTATACGTTTTGGTGGAAGAGTGCAGGATCGTCGCCGCATTTGCCCTGTGCAGTCAGGCCGCAGGGGCAGACTGTGTGAAATGGAAGTATGAAGGCGGGAAAGCCTTGTATATTGACCGGTTTGGCGTTAATGCCGATTATCTGAGAAAGGGAATCGGCAGTATTGCGCTTAAAGGGGCGATTGCCCTCGCAGGAGAGCTGGGGGCGGAATACGTAAGGCTGTTTGTCGTGGATATAAATAAACCGGCGATTCATCTCTATATGAAGAACGGGTTTGAACAGGCAGACGGTATCTATGACGAAGTGATAGACGATGATCTGGTACTGCATGAGTACGGTTTTGAGATAAAAACGTCAAAGTGATGCATCTGCTGTCTTTGAGCGGTGGAATCCGATAAGTATGCAGAGCGGCGGCTCCGGGGAAAGGAGCCGCTGTTTTTCGCGCACTCCGCAGTTTAAGGCATCACGGGGTCCGATACTGATCCCCCTGACATACACCGCGTTCTTTAAAACGCTTTGCCATGGAGTTTAATACGAGCCGTTTGTTTCCGCTCCACACCGGGGCCACGAGAAGCCTTTTAGGTCCGTCGCCGCTGATCCGGTGGATGACCGTCTCCGGCGGCAGCAGGGCGATGCAGTCTATCACAAGATCCAGGTATTCCTCCAGGGAAAAGGTTTGAAATCCACCGGCGCGATACAGGACTGCCAGGTCAGTTCCCTCCAGTACGTGAAGGAGCTGCAGCTTCACACCGTCAATGCCGTGTGTGCCCAGACCGCCCAGATAGCTGACGGTATCCTGCATCATGGAGCGCGTCTCACCTGGAAGGCCGAGAATGACGTGGGCGATCACGGTCAGGCCCGCGCCGTGAAGTCTGTTCCAGGCGTCTTCGAAGACGGATAAGGGGTAGCCGCGCCGAATGAAGCGTGCAGTCTCCTCGTGAATGGTCTGCAGACCCAGTTCCACCCAGACCGGTTTGATCCGGTTTAATTCTGATAAAAGAGCAATGATTTCGGGTGGAAGGCAGTCCGGACGAGTGGCAATGGACAGAATGGCGATATCCGGATGAGCGATGGCCTCGGTAAAGAGAGCTCTTAAGCGTGAGACAGGCGCATACGTGTTGGTATAGGACTGAAAATAGGCGATGTAACGGCCTTTTGGACAATCGAGGGCAGTGCTGTTGTGAGCCTTTGACATTTTCTTCTCCACCAGAGCCTTTGCCGCTTCGATCTGCTCTGTGACAGATGGGTGAGCGGCCATGGACTCGGCAAATTCTCCGGAACCGCCGCCGCTGCAGAAGATACAGCCGTTTGATCCCAGTGTCCCGTCACGGTTGGGGCAGGTCATGCCGCCGTCCAGCGCGAGCTTATAGATTTTATGGCCATAGATGCGTTTCATTTCATAATCGAGGGAATGATACGGTTTTTCGTTCCAGTACATGAGGAGTCCTCCAAGCTTTCGTAAATTCTCCTCTATTATAAGAAGGCGGCAGGACGGGTGTCAAATGAAATTGTATCATTTCGATAAATATTATATTGTAGAAAACTCATAAGTTATGATATACTTTTGTCAAAGAGCAGAGTCCCGCGGAAGGAACGACGGTGTATTCTGAAAATGTATGGAAAAAGGAGATCATGTGACATGAAAGTATGCGATACAATCCAGATGCTTGAATCTGAAAAGTCCAGGAAGCTGATGGCCGCACTATACGGCGAAACGGCGGTGGAGGCCAATATAGAACGGTATCAGAATCTTGTAAAAAGTTTTCAGAAAAAATTTGCGGAAGAAGACATAACCCTGTTCAGTTCTCCGGGGCGCACGGAAATCAGCGGTAATCATACGGATCATAACCACGGAAAAGTCCTTGCGGGAAGCATTAACTTAGACTGCGTCGGTGTGGCTGCAAAGAATAACAGCAGTAAGGTACATATTATCAGTGAAACCTTTAACCAGAGCTTCATCATTGATTTGAATGATTTATCCCCCAGTGATAAAAAAGCGGGGACCATTGACTTGGTGAAAGGGCTTCTTCAGGGATTTAAGGAATCCGGTTATGAGGTCGGCGGTTTTAACGCCTACATTACGAGCAATGTCATCAGTGCGGCAGGCGTCAGCTCCTCCGCTTCGTTCGAGATGCTTTTATGTTCTATATTAAATACATTCTTTAATGAAGGCCGTATGGACACAGTAGCATACGCTCACATTGGTAAATATTCTGAAAACGTATACTGGGACAAGGCCTCCGGGCTGTTGGATCAGATGGCATGTGCAGTGGGCGGACTCATCACCATCGATTTTATGGAGCCTGCCTCCCCTGTTGTTGAGAAGATCGATTTCGATTTCAGCTCCCAGAATCACAGCCTGATCATTGTCAATACCGGTAAAGGCCATGCAGATTTAAGCGCGGACTATTCTTCCGTGCCGATTGAGATGAAAAAAGTGGCGGAATTCTTTGGAAAAGAGGTTTGCGCCCAGATTACGGAAGAAGAAGTAATCGAACACCTTGCGGAAGTGAGAGCGTACGCGGGAGACCGTTCCGTTCTGCGGGCTCTTCATTTCTTTGAAGAGAACAAGCGTGTGGAAGCAGAAGTAAAGGCTTTAAAGGAAGGCCGTTTTACCGATTTCTTAATGAATATCACAGCCTCCGGCAATTCGTCCTGGAAATGGCTTCAGAACTGCTTTACCAACAGCGCCTATCAGGAACAGGGAATCACCGTTGCACTGGCGCTTACAGAGTTATTTATCGCTGAAAAACAGCGCGGAGCGTGCCGCGTTCATGGAGGCGGTTTTGCAGGCGTCATCATGGCCATGCTTCCGAACGACCTGGTAGACGAATACGTGGCCTACATCGAGAAGGCCCTTGGAGAAGGCAATGCTTACCGGATGAGCATCCGTCCGTACGGAGCCATCTGTTTTGATACGGTGATGGAAGAACAATAAGGGGGAAAGTATCATGAAGGAAAAAGAAAATCTGGTCATTACCATTGGCCGGCAGTACGGCAGCGGCGGCCGGATCGTAGGCAAGGCGCTGGCGGAGGAACTGGGAATTCATTTTTACGATGAGGAAATTCTGACCATGACATCGGAGCAGAGTGCGGTCGGAGAAGTATTTTTCCGCCTGGCCGATGAAAAGGCAGGCAATAACCTGCTTTACAAGATTGTAAGCGGCATGAAGCCGCAGCTGGGAAAGCCGTCTACAGACGGCGACATCGTAAAGCCCGAGAATCTGTTCCGTTTCCAGTCTGAGGTAATCAGACAGCTGGCAGACCAGGAGTCCTGCATCATAGCCGGACGCTGTGCGGATTACATTTTAAGCCGCGAGGACGTGAATGTTCCCGGCCTCGTAAAAATCTTCGTGTACGCCGATGTCCCTGCCCTGATCAAGCGTACCATGGAAGTTGACAAAGTGGATGAAAAAGAGGCGGCAAGACGAGTCAGGAAGATTAACAGGGAACGGAAGGAATATTACCGTTACTACACCGGCGGCCGCTGGGAGGACTGGAACAATTACGATCTGATCATCAACACCAGTAAGTTTGATTTGGAGCAGACTGCGAAGCTCATTAAGGATTACATTAAGTTAAAAGGATTTGATCTGTAAGATGAACCGGAAAAGTAAGTTTTGTCACTGTGCTGACAAGAGAGACATGCCAAATTCCCGAAAACCCGGCATGCGGATTGAAACAGCCAATACGGTAAGCGTCTGCCTCACAGCAATGATTTGCTGCGCGCTGTGGGGCAGCGCTTTTCCATGTATCAAGATCGGATACCAGCTGTTTCAGATAGAAGGAAATGATGTCTCCAGCCAGCTTTTATTCGCGGGATACCGTTTTACCCTTGCAGGGCTGCTGACGATTCTCATCGGCAGCTTAATGAACCGCCGTCCCCTTCTCCCTCAAAAGACCTCCTGGCTGCGGATCATCAAGCTGTCCCTTTTCCAGACCGTCATTCAGTATCTCTTTTTCTACGTCGGCCTCGCCCATACAACAGGGGTGAAGGCCTCTATTATTGAGGCCTCCAACGTATTTGCAGCCATCCTCATTGCCAGTCTGATTTTCCGCCAGGAAAAGCTGGACAAAAACAAGGTTATCGGATGCATCGCCGGTTTTGCCGGAGTCGTTATAATTAATATCAACCAGGGTGGGTTGAACATGAGTCTCTCTCTGATGGGAGAAGGTTTCATCCTTCTATCCACCATCGCCTACGCAGTTTCCTCTGTCCTGATAAAAATCTACTCCCGTGAAGATCATCCGGTCATGCTCAGCGGCTGGCAGTTTCTGCTCGGTGGAATCATCATGATTCTCTGTGGATATCTCACCGGTGGAAGCGTCCATGTGTGGACAGTGCCATCTATTTCCATGCTTTTCTATTTATCAGCTGTATCCGCGATAGCCTATTCCCTCTGGGGAATCCTGCTGAAACGGAACCCAGTCTCCAAAGTAGCTGTTTTCGGCTTCATGAATCCAGTCTTCGGAGTCATCCTGTCAGCCCTGTTCCTCGGCGAAGGCCAACAGGCCTTTGGCCTGACCACCCTGGTCGCTTTATTCCTCGTATGCATCGGAATCTACATCGTAAACAAACCCACACCAACCAGCCCCTGATAATCAAGAGTAGCTTATATCCTCCATTTAAGTCCTTACTCCTGACACCCCACTAAAACCTACTAACCATAACCATTACTTTCGCCAACCTCTCAAAACGCTCACATTATGTTTTTTATCTGGCATAACCAGTACACAGCCGCCGCAGGGGTGAGCCGGGGAAGGAAGGGCGGGGACACGGGCAGAGGGAGCACGACTTTTTAGAGGTTCGGCCGGACTTAAAGAAAAACGGTGTGAAAATATGGGGCGACATTTTCCGCCGAACGTATGTGAGGGGGACTTTCCTTGTGGGCTTTCAGGGCCCGGAGTCGAGTGCACACGGAGGAGAGGGCATCAGCCATCTCTGTAGTTTGCACGGTCCCCATATTTTCACACCGTTTTTCTTTTAGTCCGGCCCACCGAGAAAACGGGAGTGCTCCCTCTGCCCGTGTCCCCGCCCTTCCTTCCCCGGCTCACCCCTGCGGCGGCGTAGCCTTTAATACCTCCTCAAAAAACATAATCTCAAGTATACTTACTTCTGGAATACTCATAATAAATCTTCGTAATCTCCTGCAACAAATCCGTATGCTCAAAATCCTTATGGTAAACCATATTGATCTCCCGCGTCATACTCAGATTTTCGATGGGAAGCCCGGTCATCTTTCCCTTGCGCAGTTCTCCGGCAAAGGCACTTCTTGCAAGAATCGACACTCCGAAGTCTCTCCGCACCAGATCCTTAATGGTAGCGACATTATCGACCTCCAGCGTTACATTCAGTTCATCGAGAGAGACGTTATTGCTTTCCAGATGGGAGATGAACAGATTCCTGGTAGCGGAATCCGGCAGCCGGAGGATCAGGCGCTGTTTTTTCAGCTCCTCCAGCGTCACAATGCTTTTCTTGGAAAGCGGATTATGGTTCGATACCGCCAGAATCAGGGAATCCGTGTCCAGCATGACGGAATTAAAGTTGTTGTCCACGATTTTTCCTTCGACAATCGCGATGTCCAGCTCGTACGTTTTCAATTTTTGATAAAGATTATTTATGGTATCAGAAATAATTGTTATGCGGCAGCCGGCGTTTAAGCTGCTGTAGCGGGCCAGAACCTCAACCATGATATTGCTCTCGGCCGTGTGGGTGATTCCGACGGATAAACGGGTAATATGGCGCTTCAAATCACCCAGACTCTGCTCTAAGTTCTGATAGAGCGTCTGTATCCGCTTGGCGTATTTTATCGCAATCTCCCCTTCCTGCGTCAGTTTTAAGGGCCCCTCCCCCCTGATGAACAGCGTCGCACCCAGGTCCTGCTCCAACTGCCGGATATGCTGGCTGACTGCCGGCTGCGTCAGGGAAAGAAGCTCGGCTGCCTTTGTAAAACTGCGTGTCTCATTGACTTTTATCAGAGTTTCCAGTTTGGAATCCATCATGTACATCACACCCCTATCATAAAAATTTATAGATACAGTAGATACCATAATTTGCTATTATATATAAGACTGCTATAATTGTACCATAGAAAGGGAAAAAAACATATAGTATCAACAAAAATGGGGAAAAAGGGGATGTTTTTATGGAACTTTTATACAGTCAAATGGATGAATCAACAGCAGTACTCTGCTCGCTGTCTATCATACTGTTCGCGGGGTTTATCGTTACGAGGATTACAAAACGGCTGAGGCTGCCGAATGTCAGCGGTTATATTATCGCGGGGGTTTTGATCGGGCCCTGCTGTCTGAAGATGGTGCCCTCCGATATTCTGGGGCATATGGGATTTATGAGCGATATTGCTCTGGCATTTATTGCCTTTGGCGTCGGAAAATTCTTTAAGAAAGAAATCATTAAGGAAGCGGGGATCAGGATCATTGTCATTACGATCTTTGAAGCGCTGGCAGCCGGAATTCTGGTGACGATCAGCATGAGAATGATATTTGGCATGTCATGGAACTTCGCTCTGATTTTAGGAGCCATTGCCACGGCTACCGCTCCGGCCAGCACGATGATGACGATTCACCAGTATCATGCGAGAGGTGATTTTGTCAATGTGCTTCTTCAGGTAGTAGCGCTGGATGACGTCGTATGCCTTTTAACCTTCAGTGCCGTTGTTGCGGTGGTCAATGCGAGAACGAGCGGCCATATCTCATTTACGGATGTGATGGTTCCCATCTTCTGGAACCTGATGGCTCTGGCACTGGGATTTCTGTGCGGAATTGTGCTGTCTAAGCTTCTGACACCGGCCAGGAGCAAGGATAACCGCCTGATTCTGGCGGTGGCGATGCTGCTGGGAATATCAGGTATCTGCGCCTTCTTCCAGCTGTCGCCCCTTCTGTCCTGCATGGTATTCGGTGCAACGTATATGAATGTGACAAATGATAAGAAGCTGTTTAAGCAGGTCAATCATTTTACACCGCCGGTAATGTCCATGTTCTTTATCATTTCCGGGATGAACTTAAATGTGACGGCGCTCAGGACTGCGGGGATCATCGGAGTCAGCTATTTCCTGATTCGGATTATTGGAAAATATGCGGGAGCTTATATCGGCTGCTCCATCACGGGGATGCCGGTGGTCATGAAACGGTATATCGGCCTTGCGCTGATTCCGCAGGCCGGCGTTGCGATCGGGCTTGCATTCCTGGGGCAGAGAATGCTTCCGGCGGATATCGGGAGTCTGCTGCTGACCATCATTCTGTCTTCCTCCGTGCTCTATGAGCTGATCGGACCGGCATGTGCAAAGATGTCCTTCTTCCTGTCGGGAACGATTAAGCGGGAAGTTATCAAGTCTGTGGAAGATTATCAGCCTGCTCACGCAGTGAAGTAACCATAAGTTAAAATAAAAACGGGAGAACTCCAATGCGGAGGTCTCCCGTTTTTATGGCAGAAAATACGCAAAGTTTTGATATAAATCATGCAGGATTCGACTGGTTTTCGCGTGGTATTATCTGTATGATGGACTCAGAATACCTGTGGGACAGGGGAACGGGGGCCGTGGCTTCGGTTCTCTGTGAACGGAGAAACACGGGAGACAGGAGAAAAAAAGGATGAAGGTATGTACGAGGGCGGAAGAAGTAAAAAAACTGGAGGACACCATTTCGATCACGACGAATTGTGTGGAAATACGTCTGCTGTTTTTGACAGACTCTATTGTGAGAATCCGGGCCGGGTTCGACGGTACATTTGCGGAAGAGTCTTACAGTCTTGTGATGACGGCGTGGGACGACCGGATGGACGGATTGATGAACCGCTTCCGGAGACGGGTTCGTCCGGCGGAGACGGTATTCACGGATGGAGAGAAGGAGGCGGTCATAGAGGGAAGGAAACTCCGGGTGGTGGTGGAAAAAGAACCGTTCCGGATCTGTATTTATGATAAGGAAGGAACGCTTATCCATGCCGATATCGTGGAACTGGGGTATCAGGAGGATTCCAACCACAGAAGAATTCACACCAGCGAAATCTCACCGGACGACTGCTTTTACGGATTTGGCGAGAAGAGCGGGGAGTGGAACAAGGCGCAGAGACAGTTATGTATGAGTCCGAAGGACGCCATGGGCTATAATCCGAAGGAGACGGATTCCCTGTATAAGCACATTCCATTCTATGTGAAACTGAATCGAAGGACCAAAAAGGCCTCCGGCTATTTCTATCATAATCCGGCGGAGTGTGATTTTGACATGGGACGGGAGAAGAGTAATTACTGGAAAATGCACAGCCGGTACCGCGCCGATGCCGGGGATATTGATCTGTTCTTTATCGAAGGCCCGGCCATACGGCAGGTGGTGGAGCGGTATACGGACCTGACGGGAAAGTCGGTCATGCTTCCGAGAACCGCTCTGGGCTATCTGGGGTCCTCCATGTACTATCCGGAACTGCCGGAAAATTGTGACGACGCGATTCTTGAGTTTATTGATACCACAAAAGAGGAGGATATACCGGCCGATGGATTCCAGCTCTCCTCCGGTTATACCTCACAGGAGACGGCGGAGGGCTTGAAACGGTGCGTATTTACCTGGAATAAAAAACGTTTTAAGGATCCGGTGCGCTTTTTTGCGGAGATGAAAAAGCGGGGGATTACCGTGTCCCCCAATGTAAAGCCGGGAGTCCTGCTTTCCCATCCGGATCTGGAGGAGATGAAGGCAAAGGATATTTTCGTGAAGGACAGCGTGAAGGACGAGGCCGGAGTCGGGACGTGGTGGGGCGGAAAAGGAGTGTTCGTAGATTTTACGAAGCCGCAGGCGCGCGCGGAGTGGAAGGAAATGCTGAAGAGAGCGGTGCTTGAGATGGGAACCAGTTCTGTCTGGAACGACAACTGTGAGTACGACAGTCTGGTGGATAAGGACTGCCGCTGTGATTTTGAAGGAAAAGGGACTTCGATCGGTTATATCAAGGCGGTCATGTCCAACCTGATGTGCCACGTGACCGCAGAGGCGGTGGAAGAGACGTTTGAGAATATCAGGCCGTTTATCGTGTGCCGCTCCGGCCATGCAGGAATTCAGCGCTATGCCCAGACCTGGGCGGGGGACAATTTGACGTGCTGGGATTCCTTAAAATATAATATCGCAACCATTCTGGGCATGAGCCTGTCCGGAGTGGCGAATCAGGGGTGCGATATCTGCGGCTTTTACGGCCCTTCTCCGGAGGCGGAGCTGATGGTGCGCTGGGTGCAGAACGGCATATTCCAGCCAAGGTTTTCGGTCCATTCGGTCAATACGGACAATACCGTGACGGAGCCGTGGATGTACGGAGGTTATACCGATCTGATCCGAAAAGCCGTGAAACTGCGTTACCGTATGATTCCCTATCTCTACTCACTGATGGAGCGGGCTCATGAGACCGGGCTTCCGATCATGGAGCCCATGTGCAGTGCTTTCCAGCAGGATACGGCTTGTTACGAGGAAGGCGTGGACTTTATGCTGGGCGATTCCCTTCTGGTGGCCAACGTGGTGGAGAAGGGGGCTGAGGTTCGGAGCGTCTATCTGCCGGAAGGAGAACGCTTCTACGATTTCTATACGAGGGAAGCGTACGAAGGCGGGCAGACCATCGAAATTCCGGTTACGATCGAGAGCATCCCACTGTTTATCCGGGGCGGCGCGGTCATACCGATGGCGGAAAACCAGCTGAATAATCTGGCGTCTGAGACAGTCACCGGTATTTCCCTTTTATGCTCGGCAGACAGAGACTGTGAGTTTACGCTGTACGAGGATGACGGTATTTCAAAGGATTATGAACACGGTCAGTATTTGAAGACTCGGATTACGGTGACAGGCGGTGTGCGGACGACGATCTCCTTCCGAAATGAAGGGCTTTATGAGACCCTGGTGGAAACCATGTCCGTGGATTTAATCCATCGTGAAAAGGCGCCTTACTGGATTTCCCTGGATGGGGAACGGCTTCCCCATTATCTGCATCGAAGAAAATTCGAGGAGGCGGAAGCGGGATGGTATTACAGCCAGACGAAAAAATCTGTGCAGATAAAATACAGGAATCCCAGGAAGGATTACGACGTGGTGATATCATTTGAGGAGTTTGATATGATTGGGATGTAGAAATAAATACGGTTATCTGATATCATTGACAGAAGAAACTGAGTGGATGGCATAAGAAGCCGGGAGAGTGTACAGTCACTGCGGCCAGGAGGAAACAAACGATGAAAAAGGTAAGAATAACGGTACTCCGAAAGGAATTCTATTCTGATTTTGCCGACGAATACTTAACAGACGGCAGGGAGGCAGGTCCCTGCGCCCTGATGAATGTAGGCGACAGCTTTATTTTCGAGGGAGGCGCCCAGATGCCGGAGGGACTCTGTCCGTGGGCATGGATTGATATTTATCACAGCGTCAGCTGTGTAGCGGCCGGTGGGACCTATAAGCCGTGGAACAGAGAAGATGGACAGACCATTGTCTGCTGCACGGATGGGATACGCCCCGTTGTATTTCGGGTCGAAGCGTTTGGGGAAGAGGACGAATCAATGGAGTAAGAGAAAAGAGTCCTTGTGTGTCCTGAATGGAATTAAGAAAAGACGGCGGCAGGAAGGGTTCTGCCGCCGTCTTTTAAGGAAAAGGAGTTTCGGATTGCCCTTTTAATGATCTGTTTTAGGGCAGACATACCTCGGTTTCCCCTTACTGTGTTTTCCGTATTCAATTGCTTCCGTTGGACAATGGCAGATGCAGGCCATGCAGTGGGTACAGTTCTTTCCCCATACGGGTTTCCTGTTTTCCATACGTATGTTGTTCAGCGGACAGATTTTGGCGCACTTTCCACAGGAGATGCAGGTGTCGGCAGCATAGAATTTTTTTGCATGAACAAATACGGGATAAAAGAGATTATTTACAATTCCGCTGTTCATTCTGTCCTGGAATGTGACTGCGGGCCGAGAAAATGCCTTGCCGTTTTTGATCGTAAGGATCGCTTCGTTTATCGTCTGTTCCGCCCGTTGAATGATCTCCAGTGATTCCTTCTGTGCCGGCACGTCAAACATTGCAATATAGTTTTCCGGCATGACAACCGCGGTGCAGCCCATGTAATTCAGCTTTTTGGCGGAGCACAGCTTTTCTGAACAGCTGCCGGCATTCCCAATGCTTCCGCCGCAGGTCATTACAAAATAGATATCCCTGTTTCCGGCAAGAGCTGTCTTCATCAGCCATTCCTGTATGATGCGGGGGATTCTCCACGCATAGGTTGGGGTGACAATAATCCATGGACGGTCTGAGTGCATTTTTGTAAAATCGCGGCTGCGGATTTTCTCAAATAAACAGACCACCTCATCGTCCAGCTCCCTGCCGATTCTCTTCGCGGCATATTCGCTGTTTCCTGTTCCTGAAAAGTATAAGATCATAGTTTTAGGCCTCCTGTTATAGGTTTATCATCACGAACTGATATGGCGTACACTTTCATAAATAAGTGTGATTAAGTCCGCAATCTCTTTCCACTGTGTTTCATCCACACTCAGATAATAATAATTTTTAGTGCCCTCTTTCCTCATTGCAACGATACCGGCCTCTTTCAGGATCTGCAGATGATGGGAGACGGAGGGCCTTGTCAGATGCGTTTTTTCTGCGATTTCTCCTACACGGATGCCTGAGAAATCACTTTCCAGGAGCACGAGCAGAATTAACTGTCTCGTCTCATCGCCAATGGCGGAAAAAGCATTCCGGCATTCCCGGAATCCGTATACAATTTTTTGCAGCCTCTCTTCACAATCGTTTGCCATTTCAAAGCCCTCTATAAATAGATAACGTCTAATTGTCTGCGCGGTACGGAGCGGAGAAATTTCACATCCGGATAACCAAGCACAAGGGTTGCGGCTACCCGTTTGCCTTTTGGAACGCGCAGTGCTTTCCTGATTTTATGCGATATATTGGCCGTCGTGGTAAAAAATCCGCTGAATAACACACCCAGGCCATTCGCTTCCGCCGCAAATTCCATATTCTGTGCCGCCAGAATCCCATTTGTTTTCTCTTTCGCCAGGATGACGATGACGACTGGTGCATGGAAGAAGAAAAAATGGTCGTCGATTTTCGTGTTCCTGGCCATGGGCCAGAATAAATCAGCCAGTGGCTTTATTATTTTAAACAGTTTGACCGCCATGGATTCAATCCGCGTTATTTCTTTTTTCAGAACGACAAAGGATACATCCTGCATATTTTTTGCCGTATGGGTCAATCGGCCTGCTTCCAGGATCTGCCCGATCACTTCGGCCGGAACGTCTTTCCGCTGAAAACGGCGGATACTTCTCCGGAAACGAATAACGTCTAAGACATCAGACGGATTCAGACGGACCTTTTCTTTTTTTTCAATCTGTTCCGTATCGTAACCGCTGATGGTGACTGCATTTTTAGGGCAGACTGCAGTACAGTGCCCGCACATGACACAATCGTTCATCCGTATTTTTGCTCTTTTATTGCCGATTATGATGTTATGTGCGGCGCAGGCCTTAGCACATATACCGCAGCCAACACACTTGTCCGGATCGATGATTACTTGATGTTTCACCATAGTTCTGACTCCTTTCGTTAAAGTTCATTAACCATTATAGCGAACCGGAGGAAGTAATACAACATTGGTAAAGAAACTCGTTACCGATCACTCTGGAGTTGTTCTGCTGACGGCCTTTTCAGTTCCAATTAAAATTTTTTCTAAAAACCCCTTGACAGTTCATACTGTAACTAATATAATTACAGTATGAACTGTATCTGAGAAAATAACAGTATTTACGGCAGAGAGAAAGGAGTAATCAATATGGATATCATGACAATTAATAAAGATAATTTTGACAAAGAGGTACTGCAGGCGGAAAAACCGGTGGTTCTGGACTTCTGGGCGCCATGGTGCGGTTACTGCCGCAGACTCGGTCCGGTGGTGGACCGTCTGGCTGCACAGTATGAGGGAAAACTTCTGGTGGGTAAGGTTGACATCGATGAGAGTCCGGAATTAGAGGAGAAGCATGAGATTGAGACGATTCCGACATTGATCGTATATCAGGGCGGCAGGGCAAGCGAGCCTCTGATCAATCCGGGTTCCATGACAGAGATTGAGGACTGGCTGAAAGAAAACGGCGCTGTGTAGAGAAAAATGCTCCAAGAATCTTGTGCAGAAGCAATCAGTGCTTACAAAAGGAGAATGCGATATGAACGAAAAACAATATGATGTTGTCATCATCGGCGGCGGTCCCGGCGGCTACAGTGCGGCGCTTTACTGCGCAAGAAGCGGAATGTCAGTCCTGGTGCTGGAAAAGCTGTCGCCGGGCGGACAGATGGCGACCACCGGCCAGGTAGATAATTACCCCGGATTTGAAGACGGAATCGATGGCTTTGAGCTGGGAGAAAAGATGAAAAAGGGCGCCGACCGCTTCGGAGCAGAGACGGCGTTCGACGAAGTAATCAGTGCCGAGCTCCAGTCAGAGCCGAAGAAGATTACCACCACAGGCGGCGAACTTCTTGCGAAGACGGTGGTGATCGCTACCGGCGCTTCACCGAGAGAACTGGGACTTCCGGAAGAGAAGAAGCTGCGGGGACGCGGAGTGGCATACTGCGCAGTCTGCGACGGGATGCGGTATAAGGACAAGACCGTCGTGGTATCCGGCGGCGGCAACAGTGCGGCAGAGGATGCATTATTCCTGTCCAAGATCTGTAAAAAAGTATATCTGGTCCACCGGAGAGATGCACTGCGCGCTTCCATGGTATACCAGAATGCGCTGAAGGACAGCCCGGTCGAGTTTTTGTGGAACAGCCGCATTGAGGAGATTCTGCATGAGAAGAAGGTGACGGGAGTGCGCCTCACTGACGTGAAAACAGGGGAAGAGAGCGTGGTTTCCTGCGACGGAGTGTTTGTGGCGATAGGAAGAGTGCCTGACACCGCCGTATTTGAAGGACAGGTAGAGCGAAATGAACAGGGATATATCGTCGCAGATGAGACGACAAAGACGAACGTACCGGGAGTATTTGCCGTGGGGGATGTGAGAACAAAACCCTTAAGACAGATCGTGACGGCCGCGTCAGACGGGGCTGTGGCGTCGAAATTTATTGAGGAATATTTACAGAAATAAAAGAAAAGAACACCGGCAGTCAGATCATTCTTCCCTGCTGGTGTTCTTTTTTATATAGCGGAGACGGTGGGATTCGAACCCACGTGCCGGTTACCCGACAACCGCATTTCGAGTGCGGCTCGTTACAACCACTTCGATACGTCTCCATCGTATTCTGCTTCACAGGCCATAGTTGCCTGCCTGAACCCGAACTTCTATATTATACACGATAAATTACTTTTTGTGTAGTCCTTTCGCGTAAAAAAATGAAAGAATTTCTCGAATTTTTATGTATGGAACCGCCATATCCGGGAAAGATTAGAAAAGAACTTAAAATATTACAACATTTCGCATAAATATCATATGTTATTTTGCCGAAATAAGGAGTAAAATGATATCATCAAACAGAGAGGGAGGTGCTCCAGATGAAAAACATGTTCTATACATTTTCAACCGTGGAAGAAATGGTTGCATTCGTAAACAAAGCGGAAACCTGTGATTTTGATGTCGATATCTGTTACAATCATCTTGTAATCGATGGAAAATCACTGATGGGCGTTATGAATGTGGGCCTTGGCAAAACAGTGGAAATTGTATGTCACAGTACGGCATTTTCCCCGGAATCGTTAATCGGAAAAGCGGCATAATCGAAAAGGCGGGAATGAGCCCGGAAAACGCAGTAACAGACAGGTCTGGTGTGCGCAGAATAAGACCCGGTTTTATCTTTTTGAATCCCTGAGAACTATCATGAGGGAAAGAAAGTTAAAACCGGGCTTTTTTATTTGGCCTTGACGGCGCCGCTGCTGTCCGTTTCGTATCCGTCCGGAGTCTCCGCGTTCTTCAGCATGACTCCGTCTTCATCACAGTAATACCACGTTCCCTGCCACGGAATCCATCCGCTCTTCCGGTAGCCGGAATGATCGAAATAGTACCATTCGCCGCTGATATAGTCCCAGCCATCCGTCGTCCACGTTCCGTCCGGATGTTCAAACCACCATCCCGTGTCGTCGGATTTCCACTCGCCAGCGGCTCTGGCAGGGGAGGAGACGGTTCCGGGGCCATATGTATTCTTTAGACTGCTTTCGAGAGCGGCGGCCTCGGAAGCGGTTATCTCCCAGGTATCAGAAGAGATCCATTCGCTCCGGTTTAAGGCGTTGTCGACGAAGCGTACAGTAAAGCGGTAGCTGCCTTTTCCCGATATTTTATCGGATAACCGGCTGTAGTTGGTATAGGTGGTTGCCGCAGCGCCCACCGGCTGGCCGTCTTTAAAAAGCTGTACCTGGTAGTACCGGGCGTTGCTGTCGTCGTCCCAGAGGGCGGTAAAGGAACCTTTATCCCAGGAAAGGCCGGAGAGAAGGACCGGCGCATCCGGATCAGAGAGCGCACTCAAACGGACGGTCACATGGAGGACGGACTGGGAATCCAGGAATTCCGCCCGGTCGAATACGGCGCCGGCTCCGGTTAAACGGAACGCGTCTGCTTTGTCAGAAGGAAAATAGAAGCCGCTTTCCGCACGCAGGGAAATCAGGATCTCCGGTGTTGTTCCGGCCTCCCACACCGTGTCAGGCGGATTGGTAATCGCTGTGTTGACGATCCGGCAGTGTGCAGCCCGGCTGGGATCATCGACGGTGACATATACTTCCCCGCCAGTTTTCCCTGCTTCGATGGAGGAGGAAAAACTGAGCGGAATCTGATCGACTTTTTTTCGTTCTCCGGCATGAGCCGGAAGGGGGAGACAGAAGGAGAGAAGGCACGCAGTCATAAGCAGCCTGGTCCACCGATGGTTAAACTGTTTCATAATTCTCACCACTTTCTTTTTTCATATCCACTATCATAATACTTTTTTTGAGGGAATATGTGGCCAAATTGTGAACAATTTCCTTGCTATCTGTTGGTCACAGCGTTATAATCAGATACTGGCAACAGAACAATTCATATAGTTTTAACGAAAGGATTCGAATGTTAAAAGAGAATAAAGAGGGGGAACGTAAAATGCGGTCGGAAGGGAATACGGTTACCAATACCATTAACCGTTACCGGAGTTTTCGTTATGCACTGATCCTGGAGGGAGTCGCCGTAGGCGCCATCGCAGGCGTTGTGGTAGTGGCATTCCGCTATTTGCTGGGATATGCGGAGATACTCCTGCACAATATTTTAAATTATGGAAGGACCCATGTCTGGTTTGTTCCGGTGTGGTTCTTAATCCTGGCTGCGGCTGCCGTGATTGTGACACTGCTTCTAAAATGGGACTCGCTGATCTCGGGCAGCGGGATTCCCCAGGTGGAAGGTGAAATAATGGGCGAGATCGATGAGTGCTGGTGGCGGGTTCTGACCGCAAAGCTGGCAGGCGGTTTAATCGGCCTGGGCTGCGGTCTGTCCCTCGGACGGGAGGGCCCGAGTATCCAGCTTGGCGCCATGGCGGCGAAAGGGTTTTCACGCCTTACGAAGCGTGTGAAGACAGAGGAGAAGCTTCTCATGACCTGCGGCGCCACGGCCGGATTATCGGCGGCGTTTAATGCGCCGATCGCGGGAGTTTTATTTTCTCTGGAGGAGATTCATAAGCACTTTTCTCCGGAGATTCTGCTGTCCTCCATGGCGGCTTCGATTACATCGGACTTTGTTTCCAGAAATGTATTTGGCCTGAAACCGGTCTTTACATTTAACATTACTCATATGATGCCGCTGAGCACTTACGCTCATGTGCTGATTCTGGGTGTGATCATCGGGCTGATGGGGGTGGTCTACAACACCTGTCTCTCGAAATCCCAGGACTTGTATCAGAAGATTCCGGGACAGATGCTCCGGCTGCTGATCCCGTTTATGATGGCCGGAGTGTTCGGATTCCTCTATCCGTCCGTTCTGGGAGGCGGCCATTCTCTGGTGGAGGTGCTTTCCTCCGGGGAAATGGTGATCGGCTCCATGTGTCTGCTGTTTGTGGTAAAATTTGTATTTTCCATGGTGAGCTTCGGCTCCGGAGCACCAGGCGGCATTTTCCTGCCCCTTCTCGTGATGGGAGCCGTGATCGGCGGCATCTACTTCAATGCGGTGGGAATGGTGAGCGGTTCGTTGGACGGGCTTTTAGGCAACTTTATCATCCTGGGGATGGCAGGCTACTTCTCAGCCATTGTCCGTGCTCCGATTACCGGAATTATCTTAATCAGTGAGATGACGGGCTCCTTCTCTCATCTGCTTACGCTGTCCATGGTGTCCCTGGCCGCGTATCTGGTGCCTGATATCATGCGGTGCGCGCCGGTTTACGACCAGCTTCTTCACCGCCTGCTGGCAAAGCAGAACCCGGAGAAGAAAGCGGTTCTGACCGGAGAAAAAGTGCTGGTGGAAGGCATGATCTTCCACGGGAGCGCGGCAGAAGGGATGAAGGTATCGGAGATCGCGTGGCCGAAAACGTGCCTCGTCGTTTCCCTGATGAGAGGCGAGGCGGAATTCGTGCCGAGAGGCGATACGAAGCTGCTTGCCGGAGACAAGATCGTCGTGCTCTGCGATGAGACGGCGGAGGGACAGCTGCACCGGACGCTGCAGGAGTTTTGTGAGACGGTGAAAATGCAGTAATGACAGGCAACTATATGAAATGACAGTGATCGCTTAAGCGGGAGAATTCCAGTATCCCGCTTAAGCATTTTTTTTGACGAAAACAGGGTTACAGCCCCCTTCAAATTTTTGTAAATTTTTTTTGCAAATGTTCTATCTTTTCTTTTTTTCCCAACAGGATTATCATAAGGCATGTAAGGAACAAACAAATTCTTCCAGGCCTGGAACAAAGGAATTTTTAATAACCGGCAGCAGCCGGCAGGAGGTTTGCAATGAGTAAATTAATTAGTAAGAACTGTATCGTATTTGACATTGACGCAGCGGAAAAGAAGGACGTCATCAGCGCGCTGGTTAAGGAACTGGACGCGGCAGGTAAGATAACGGATCAGAACGAGTTTTTCGAGGATGTGCTGGCGAGGGAGGCCATCGCACCGACCTATGTGGGATTCGACATGGGACTTCCGCATGGAAAGGCCGATCACGTTCTGGAGGCAAGCGTTGCATTTGCAAGGACAGTAAGACCGGTGGTATGGAACGAAGAGACAGGCGAGACGGCCGACTTAATCATTCTGATTGCCGTTCCGCTTTCCGAAGCGGGAGATACCCATATGAAGATTCTTGCCAATCTCTCAAGGCAGCTGATGCATGAGGAATTCAGAGAGTCTTTGAGAAACAGCACAAAGAACCAGGTGTTTGATATCTTAACGGAAGTTTTGGAGGGGTAGGGAAATGAAAGAGCAGATTAAGATTTTAAAGAAACACATACTGACGGGTACTTCTCACATGATCCCGTTCATCGTAGCGGGCGGTATCCTGTTTTCCATCTCCGTTATGCTGAATCCGGCCGGTGCGGCTACACCGACGGAGGGCTGGCTTGCCGGTCTGGCAGAGATCGGCCTCGGCGGCCTGACCCTGTTCGTTCCGGTTCTGGGCGGTTACATCGCGTATTCGATCGCGGATAAACCCGGCCTGGCACCCGGTATGATCGGCGCATATCTGGCAAATTCCATGGGCGCCGGCTTCCTGGGCGGCATGGCGGCAGGCTTAATCGCCGGTGTTGTGGTAAAACAGTTAAAGAAGATTAAGCTTCCGATTTCTTTAAAGACCCTGGGTTCCATTTTCATTTACCCGCTGGTCGGCACCTTTATTACGGGCGGCATTATCGTCTGGGGAATTGGTACACCAATCGCATTTATCATGCAGTCCTTAACTGCCTGGCTTTCCGGCCTGGGCGATGTGGGCAGAGTCCCGCTGGCAACAATCCTCGGCGCCATGACGGCATTTGACATGGGCGGCCCGATCAACAAAGTGGCAACCTTATTTGCACAGACACAGGTCGATACGCTTCCTTATCTGATGGGCGGCGTGGGCGTTGCAATCTGTACTCCTCCGATCGGTATGGGTATCGCTACCTTACTGGCTCCGAAGAAATACAATGCGGAAGAAAAAGAAGCAGGCAAGGCGGCTATTCTGATGGGCTGTGTGGGAATTACAGAGGGCGCCATTCCATTTGCAGCCAATGACCCGCTGCGCGTTATCCCGTCTCTGATCGTGGGAGCCGTAGTCGGCAACATTATTCCTTTCTTAACCGGTGTGTTAAACCATGCGCCATGGGGCGGACTGATCGTACTCCCGGTTGTAGAGGGCAGAATCTGGTATATCATTTCCGTGTTAGCCGGTGGATTTGTGACGGCAATTATGGTAAACTTATTAAAGAAGAACAATACGGACGATATGGCGTCCAAAGCGGCAGTGGAGGACGACGGACTCGACGAGATCACATTTGACGAATTATAATCAGAAGGTATAAAGGAGGAAATTATCATGAAGGTAGTAGGAATTACATCCTGTCCATCAGGCGTAGCACATACATATATGGCGGCGGAGGCATTAAAGCTGTCCGGACAGAAGCTGGGAATCGACGTAATCATTGAAACACAGGGCGGAGCCGGCGTAGAAAATCAGTTAAAGCAGAAGGATATCGACGAGGCGGCCTGTGTAGTTCTGGTCAATGACGTGGCATTAGAAGGGCTGGACCGTTTCAAAGGGAAAAAAGTGCTGAAGATGGGTGTCTCCGATTTAATCAAGAAATCAGATGCTGTCATGAAAAAGATTCAGGACACATTCCAGTAAGAAGTGTTTGCAGGGGAGCAGAATATAGATAACACGGGTAACAGGACAAAGAGGAGATGGGGAGTATCTCCTCTTGTTCTGTTGGTGCGCCCGGCGGCGCACGTTTCTAACCGGTGCAAGTCCGGAATCCGCCCGGTGGTGGGAAGGATATAGCCGAAGGCAAGGGTGTCCACCGTGAGGTGGAATCTGAAGGAAGCTGGATATGGGG
>NZ_JANFYJ010000440.1:0-294 GCF_024460495.1 Hungatella sp. SL.1.14
GCCAAATCGCAGAAAGCAAAAGCGGCCGATCTTACGGAATCGGAAATCGAGGCTATGGTGAGGACGGCTGCATCCGATTTAAAAGACATTGTCAAAAACGGACAGACCGTGGTACTGAAGCCCAATCTGGTTCAGATGATTGTGGATTCCACAGGGGAACTGCTGGATCAGGAGGTCAATGGGGTTACGGCGGACTGGCGCGTTACAAAGGCTGTCTTAAAAATGGTAAGGGAGTTAAATCCGGATGGAAAGGTCTATATCATGGAGGGCTCGGCGACAGGGCCGACCCGAGAG
>NZ_JANFYJ010000441.1:0-294 GCF_024460495.1 Hungatella sp. SL.1.14
ACACGTCCAACGCCGGGCTGAGAGAATTAAAGGTTGAGATTTCCAACTATTTAAAACGGCGTTTTCATGTTACATACGATCAGGATCATGAAGTGATGGTGACGGTAGGCGGAAGTGAGGCCATTGACGTGGCCCTGCGAGCCATGCTGGATCCTGGCGACGAAGTGCTTCAGCAACAGCAGCGATCAGAATGATTCCGATTATAAGATCCGCCATGAACCCACCTCCGGTTTGTTATTTCATCGGATTTTAGCATTGTTACATAAAATCTGACATTTGCATATAAAATACAGC
>NZ_JANFYJ010000442.1:0-294 GCF_024460495.1 Hungatella sp. SL.1.14
ATAGGATGGTTTTTGCGGATTTTCAGTGGTTCCGTTGTGGTGGAGAACACGTTCTCCTTCCTGGGAATGGGAGCTTTGAACGTAACCGGCTTAAAGCAGAGCGATTACGAACTGGTTCTGGCCATTTAGCTGTTTTATACGATCATCAGCCTGGTGGGCATCCTGATTACGGATATCAGCTACGGATTGATTGATCCTCGTGTCCGTGTAGACAAATAAAGGAGGAAACGCTATGGATAAGAAAGAGAAAAGACGCTGTCGCATTTCCACCTGGTTTCGGCGCATGTTCTTTGG
>NZ_JANFYJ010000443.1:0-294 GCF_024460495.1 Hungatella sp. SL.1.14
GAACGCTCTTCTGTTCCCTCAAATCCGCAATCTCCGCCCTCAGTTCCTTTAACGCCCCCTGATCACCGTACGCTGGCGCATGGTGCCGGAGCGGCAGGACAACTGCGTTCTGGAAGAAGGAATGGTGACTTCCGACGAGCCAGGCGTATATATTGAAGGCAGCCATGGCGTGCGGACGGAAAATCTGATTGTCTGCAAAAAGGCGGAGAAGAATGAATACGGTCAGTTCATGGAATTTGAATTTCTGACCTTAGTTCCGATCGATTTAGATGCGCTGGATCAATCGCTGATGAA
>NZ_JANFYJ010000444.1:0-294 GCF_024460495.1 Hungatella sp. SL.1.14
CCGGCTCCCAATGGGACTATGTAAAAGATCATCTGCGGATACTGAGCGGATTTTACGGCGTTTTAAAGGCATGCGACGGCGTCGTTCCATGGCTCCTTTCCCAGCAGGCTGTCGCGGACGCACCCGCCCACGACATACGCCTCAAATCTGTGCTCATTCAGTTTTTCAATGATCTGCTCCGCATCCGCCGGAACCCGTATTTCTTTCACCATGCCATCATCTCATTTCTATTATCGGTATATTACAGAAGCCGTGCATATTAAGGTACCGGTGATCCAACCGTACGGCTTCTGT
>NZ_JANFYJ010000445.1:0-294 GCF_024460495.1 Hungatella sp. SL.1.14
AGGGCTTATTTAAAGGGGGAGCGCTCTTCGGGAGAATGGCTGAAGGCCGACCGGAATGTGCAGTTTAAGGGAGCAAAAGAGGGAACGCTGGATTTACATGGAGGCTGGTATGACGCATCTGGTGATTTTGGAATTCATCTGACCCAGCTGTCTCACACCGCCGTTTTCAACCCCATGCAGTCCCTTCTGCCTTCCTACGTCTGTTTCGATCTTGTGGGACGGATGGTACGGGAGGAGCTGCAGGACTGCCGGATTCTGAAAAAGGAGCTTCTCGACGTGGGGTACTGGGGGGCT
>NZ_JANFYJ010000446.1:0-294 GCF_024460495.1 Hungatella sp. SL.1.14
GTTGTTGTTGTTGTTGTTGTATGGTTTTTGTTTTTTTACTAGTGGAGCCAATACACAGCCCAAATTCTTGTGGGAGGGAGAGGGGGAGGCAGGGAAGCGCGCAGACTTCTCATTTCCTCGGCGGCAGGAACTAAAGCCAGAAGGCAGGAAAAAAGGGCGGATCGCTGCAAACTACGGAGAACTCCTGAAGGACTTCTCCTCCGTATGCGCTCGAAAGTTGGCTTTGAGGCCAACTTTCGCCCCCCTTTTTTCCTGCCTTCCGACTTAAGTTCCTGCGAGCCTCGGAAAAGGAAG
>NZ_JANFYJ010000447.1:0-294 GCF_024460495.1 Hungatella sp. SL.1.14
TCTGACCACCGGCATGTCGTTTACCGAAGCGGCAGCAGACCACGACATCGTTGTGCTGTATACCAATGATGTTCACTGCGGTGTTGACGACAACATCGGATATGCCGGGCTGGCGTTGTATAAGAAGCAGATGCTCGAGCAGACACCGTACGTTGTCCTTGTTGACGCCGGCGATGCCATTCAGGGCGCGCCGATCGGAACACTTTCCGATGGAGTCTACTTAATTGATATCATGAATAAGGTTGGCTATGACTTTGCCATACCGGGGAATCATGAATTCGATTACGGCATGCC
>NZ_JANFYJ010000448.1:0-294 GCF_024460495.1 Hungatella sp. SL.1.14
CTGGCTGGAAAAATATCCTGAAAGAGTACCGATGGAACACCATGAGTACCAGCTTCCGTTCCGATGCCTTATTCCGCAGAATATCAGTAATCTTCTGGTTGCAGGAAGAAGCCTTTCTGTCAGTCACATGATCGACAGCTTTACGAGGAATATGATCCCATGCTTGTGGTTTGGTCAGGCGGCAGGCGCTGCGGCGGGCTTATGTATAAAATATGAAACAATACCTGCAGAACTGGAATATGAAAAATTGCATCAGGAGCTGAAACGGCAGGGGCTGACGTTTTGATAATCACT
>NZ_JANFYJ010000449.1:0-294 GCF_024460495.1 Hungatella sp. SL.1.14
TGATCTGCTCATCAACAGTAAAGGAAATCCGTAATGAATTAAAAACAGGTCATAATACATACAGAATCATCCCTGTCCGGCTGAATAACAATAACGCGGATGAACTGTTTTAAAAGCAGAAAAACGGTGAAGTGCTGAACCGGGCAGATCTTGTGCCTCTGCTGCTCACCACACTGATGTCAGGTACCTCGGATCAAAAAGACCGCATTATTCTGGCAAACCGCCTGATTACGGATTCCGGCGCCCTGTCACAGGGAGAAATCGTAAAGATGCAGGCTGTCCTGTATACACTTG
>NZ_JANFYJ010000045.1:0-25357 GCF_024460495.1 Hungatella sp. SL.1.14
GATGGGAACAGTGGGTTTTTTATTTTTTAACCATCTCCTATCGTCTGATTGTGGTGCTCTGCAAAGGCAGAACACCAAGTTTACATAATTCCATTTTTACGAGAACTTTCCTATTACACAAAAAAGCTCCGCCCCTGGCTAGGGACGAAGCTGAAGTTCGCGGTACCACCCTGATTCCCGCACAGAACGCGCAGGCACTCGGCATACGTAACGTGTATGAACGTCATGACCTACCCGCCGCCGCTTCATAGGACGGTTTCTGTCATGCTGCTTCAGTGGGAAATTCAAACGCTTATCTGAACTTAAGGGGGCTTTCAGCCGGTGACTCCCTCTCTCTGGAAGAAAATAAGGTTCTACTGACACCTTCACTGCATTTATCTGATAAAACTGAATTCATTTTATCCATTGCGGGGGGAAATGTCAAGTGGTTTGCGGATTTTTCTTTATAAAGTCGAACCGTTCAATGTACCGCTTCTTATGTGCATCAGCCGTTGCCACGCTGACTCCCCAGTATTTCGTAATGTCCTTTTGGTCCTCTCCTTCCGGTATAAAGATGCCGGAGGCCCGGTTCGGAAACGGTGCACACGGCTCGAAATGGATCCCGTCTTCACTGTAATAGAGATACTGTATCCCTTCCGGATCATTCCAGTTATCTCCATATATCCTTCCCTCTTCCTCCCTGTGCTTGAGTCCGGACAGCAGGCAGAGCCCCTCCTTATACGGCCATATGGAAAATGCATGACCACGGATGACCGGATTCCCTTCATATCTGTGATACGGGCCCGTGATTGTATCCGCCCAGGCCAGCCCCAGCATGGTTTTATCCCCGTCTGGTTCCGTCAAACGGCTTCCCTTAAAATAAACCAGCCATCTGTTCTGAAAGAATACCGCACTTATATCGTCAACAGCCTCGTCATCCCAGTTTCCCTCCTCTTCCCACTGGAGCACAGGCTCATTTCCCAGCCTTTCAAACGGTCCGTCCGGTGTATCGGCTGCGGCCAGGCCGCAGCACCTTCTCGTAGTCTTCCCCTCAGCGAAATCAGTTCCCACACCGGTATAAAACATATAAAATCTTCCTTTGTCATAAATCACATTGGCTGTCAGGACTCCCGCGCAGTCCCAGCCGCTTTCCGCCGGAAGCAGTGCATCTTTTCCCTCTTCCCAGCGAATGCCGTCTTTTGAAGTACAGCACATGATCTTACAATCGGCAAAATGATCATAGGGCCGCTCATTATCATGCTGTGTATACCACAAATAATACGTTCCCTGATCATACAGTATATTGGATGGATCGTGGTTATTATCTGAAGGCAGATTTACGGTCTCCACCGTCTTTCTCTCCACTTCCAGCAGTTCTTTCGGTAATTTCATCGTACACTTTTCCTTTCTTTTGCTCAGTCTTCATATTTCAAAATCCCAGCCTCTACTCCTTCCCTGTTCCCTCCACAATCCCATCAATCATCTGGTTATGAAAAATCAGGTAAAGAACCAGAATCGGCAGAGCGCTGAGTGCCGCCGCCGCAAGGAGCACGCCGTAATTGCCGTTCATGGAGACATCTCCAATCGACCTCAGCAAAGCTGTAACTGTCAGCTTTTCCTTTTTGGTCGTGATGATAATCGGCCACAGGAATTCATTCCAGGTATTCATAAAGGTCAGAATAGCCAGAGATACAATGGCCGGCTTCAGCATGGGAAAACCGATCCGAATCAGAATCTGATTTTCCGTGGCTCCCTCAATTCTGGCTGCCTCCATGGTTTCCTGCGGAACCGTACCGGAGGCAAACTGCCTCATCATAAAGATTCCAAATGCAGGTATCGCATTGGGTAAAATCATGGACCATAAGTGATTGACGCCTCCCAGCTGCTTTACCAGTAAGTACGTGGGGACCAGCCTCGTCTCCAGCGGTATCATCAAAGATGACAGCGTAATGATAAAAAGCACATTTTTAAACGGGAACTGATACTTTGCAAAGGTAAATCCTGCTGCTGTGCAGAAAAAACAGGCCAGTGCGGTTGTAGAGACTGCGACAATAACACTGTTCATCATATTGGTTACAAAGGGCCAGTTTGCAAACAGCATGCGGTACATCTTAAGCTGGAACCCGGCTGCCGGAAGAATCTTCGGAGACAGCGAGAATATTTCATAATCTTCCTTAAAGCTTCCCATAAACATCATCAGGAACGGAAAACAGGTGACAATGATCACGATCAGCAGCATCAACAGGGAAAACAGCTTTTTTAAAATATTTTCAGCCTTCTCTTTCTTCATTGTCACTCCTCCGTCCTTCCATAATAATTTTTTACAACAAAGACACTGAGTATTACGAGAAATGCAAACAGAACATACGTAATCGCCGCCGCATACCCCATTTTTGAGTATTCATATGCATTCTGGTACATGTAGTATACCAGCGTAGTGGATGAATTCATCGGACCTCCCTGAGTAAGCACCATCACATCGCCTACATTCTGGAAAATCCAGATGGTTGACATGAGCACGACGAAAAATATCTCCGGAACCATAAGCGGAAGTGTAATTTTAAAAAATTTCGTAAACGCTCCGGCTCCGTCAATGCTGGCGGCTTCCCCCACAGAGCCTGGAATCTTCTGCATTCCAGCCAGCAGAACCAGAGAGAAATAACCGGTCATTCGCCATATGTTCATAAATGCCACAGAGACTTTCGACAAAGCAGTGGTATCCAGCCAGCCGACAGGACCGATACCCAGGCAGCGTTCCAGCAGTACGTTAATCAGTCCTCCCTCTGTGGTGAGCAAAATCCGGAATATAATTGCTGCCACAGCGACGGCAGTGATATACGGCAAAAGGACAATCACCGAATACACTCGCTTGCCGGTCAGTCTGGAGGAATTCAGGACCGCGGCCAGAATCAGGGCCAGAAATGTACGCAGCGGAACGATATAGAGCCAGATTAAGACTGTATTCATCAACGACTTCCAGAATTTGTCATCCCGCAGCAGTTTTTCATAATTTTTAAATCCAATGTGGTCAGCGGCCGCCACCGTTCCCAGACCATCGAAATTGGTCAGGCTGATTAAAAAACCGCTGACGGCAGGATAAATATAAAAGACTGCAAACAGAATGAAAAAGGGTGCGATCCACAGATAACAGTGTTTGTATTTTTTCATTTCTTTTAATGTACTGGTCATTTCATCAGCCTCCAAACCGGTCAAACCTATCAGATGTCATTTAATTTCTCTTTCATGACCTCAACTGCAGTTTCTGGTGTGTATGCCCCGTTTAAGAACATCTCTCCAATAATCTCAGACAGCACATTGTTTATCTCGTTGCTTCTCTCATCCACGAACGGAATATCAGGATCCGTATTCAGGAGGATTTCTGCCAGCTCTGAAACTACAGGTTCTCCGCCAAACGCCTCCCAGCCGTTATCCCTGCTTGCCGCGATGGCGCGGATTCCTTCCATGCACCCGGTTGCATACTGCGCCATAACTCCGTCTTCGTTTACATTGGAAAACTTCTCGGCCGCATCTTTCGTAAGCGCCAGATAACGGACTACATCTTTTGCAGCCTCTAAGTGTTCCGTATTCTTATTGATCGCATAGTACTCCGTATTGTTGATATACGTCTCTCTCCCATCTTCCGCAAATTTCATCGGCTTTGCAATCGCCAGATGACCGTAACCGCCCTGGCCGTTAGGATCCACATTCGTCACATAGTAAGCTGCGTGTGCTGCGACGGATGGAAACGCGGCGATCTTACCTGCATTGAAAGCGGTCCAGTATGCTTCGCTGTTGCCCTGCTGGCTCGTATGCCAGATACCGGCGTCATAGCATTTTTTCATCAGTTCCAAAGCTTCTTTCCCCTTCTCCAGAGACACATTGCCCTCTGAATCGAGGACCTGGCCTCCCAGCATATAGATAAAATTCTGAAATACCTCGTTGCAGCCGCTGTCCGCCGGATCAAAGGCTCCTGCATAATAACCGTTTTCCTTCAACGCTACTGCCTGGTTAAAATAATCATCAAAGGTTTCGGGCACCGTCAGCCCCAGTTCATCATAAATATCCTGTCTGTACATAAATACATATTGGTTGGTCACCTGATTGGGAATTCCATATACTTTTCCATCCATGGTTACCGGATCCATAACCGGAAGAACCTCTCCCTCTGTAAACATATCTGAGAGATCCACCAGATACCCCGCCTTGGCAAACTGCGGCGCATAAAGATCATGTACAATCATAATATCCGGCGTACTTTCATCGTTGGACAGCTGAAGCTTCATTTTTGTCGGATATTCCCCATAGGAGTATTTTTCAAAATTGATCTTCACATTTGGATGTTCTGCCAAATAATCCCGGAGTACAATCTCTGCCACCGATACAAGATGGGCGCCTCCCATCATCGTGAGCTCGATTTCTCCCTCATTTTTTGCCTCAGCCCTGCTCGTCGCTGCTGCCGTTTCCCCATTTTTTGCTTCGTTGCTGTTTCCGCCGCATCCAGTCAGTGACATGCACCCCAATACTACAGCAATCCCCATTGCTAACCCTCGTTTTTTCATAAATGTGAAACCTCCTTATTTGGTATATTCTCTATATTTATCTTATTTTTTATCATTTCCAACCGCTCCGGATCCACTCTTCCCACCTGCTTTTCCATGGCATTGGCGATGCCGCAGGCCATGGAAAAGCGAAATATCTCTTCCATGCTCCAGCCCATTCTCAAGCCTATGGCAAATCCTGCCACCGTCGAATCTCCGCTTCCTATCGTGGAAGTCACCTCTACACTGGGGATTTTTGCTTCCCAGCAGCAATCCTTTCCAGCCAGGATTCCCCCCTCTGCCCCAAGGGAAACCAACACAAAGGCCACTCCATCCTGAACAAGCTGTAAAGCCAGCTTTCTGACTGCCGTTCGGTCAGACACCGGTTCCCGCCCAAACAGTTCAAATAATTCCTGAAGATTGGGCTTATAAAAATAATAACCGTCTTTTCTCAATTGTTCTACCGTAACGCTGTTTGTATCCAGAAAGCATCTGGCTTCCTTCCATCTGCACATTGCGCTGATTTCACTGTACAGGTCAGCCGGCGCGCCTTCAATCGTCATGCCGGAGCAGATCACAATATCGTCTCTCTGCAAATCCTCCCGAAGCCGGCACAGCAGCTGCTCCACCTGTCTCAGTTCTACAGTCGGCCCCTGTTCAACCAGTTCGGACTCCCTCCCCTGTTCCAGATCGATGATATTAATTGTCTCTCTCGTATTTCCGTTTATCTCGATCAGACAGGCATCAATCCCTTCCTTTTCCATATAGGCCCGGATCATCTTTCCGTTGCTGCCAGCGATAAATCCGTACAGCGTCACAGGCTCCCCGCACTGTTTGCATACTTTGGCCACATTGATCCCTTTCCCTCCTATGGATACCTCTCTCAACAGGTGAAAATATTTTTTCCCCGGTTCAAAGCCGTTAACATGATATGACCGGTCGATCACCGGGTTTAAACAAATCGCCCGTATCATTGCCTCACCCCCTCTTTCACCCAGTTGTGGCCGGAACTCCCTGTCACCTGACTCATCTTCCACATGACTTCTTTCTTCCATGCATTCTTTCCCTGTTTTAAATAGACACGGGGATCGTATTTATCAGGCTGTTCATTCAGAACTCTGCGCACCGCGCCGGTAAATGCAAGGAAATTGTCCACATCCATATTAGCCTTGCAAACTCCGTATTCTGCGGACCGGCGTATACTGCTCTCACTGCAGTTTTTCATCACCTCCACACGACCGCCCTGTTCATTTACAGCTTCAATCAGGTGCATGGGAAGAGAAGCTGCTCCGTGTAATACCAGTGGAAATCCCGGCAGTTCAGCCTGAATCCGTTCCAGAACCGCCATATGCAGAGGAAGATTTTCTGCCGCCTTTACTCCGCCGTGCGAGGTTCCCGCCGACACAGCCAGGCTGTCACAGCCAGTCAGCGCAACAAATCGCTTCGCCGCGCCCGGGTTTGTAAATTCCACGTGATCCGCAAAGACCTCGTCTTCAAATCCTGGCAAGCGTCCCAGCTCCGCTTCCACACAAACGCCCCTTGTATGGGCATACTCCACAACCTCTCCCGTAAACCGCACATTCTCCTCAAAGGAAAGATGGGATCCATCAAACATGACGCCACCCACACCTGCATCAACCGCC
Organism: Hungatella sp. SL.1.14; assembly: GCF_024460495.1. Taxonomy (NCBI): domain Bacteria; kingdom Bacillati; phylum Bacillota; class Clostridia; order Lachnospirales; family Lachnospiraceae; genus Hungatella; species Hungatella sp. SL.1.14. Next base: position 6,161 of record NZ_JANFYJ010000045.1, read on the forward strand.
TGCATAGCCGCTTCTGCCGTCGGACAGTGGTCGTGATTGATTCCTACAGGAACGGATACTCCTGAAGCGGCAATCTTCATGACCTCTATAAACTGCCTGAAGTCCGGAACGTAGTTTCGTGCCCCCATAGACACCTGAAGTATCACAGGCGACTGCTCTTCCTCCGCCGCCTCCAGCACCGCACACAGACTGTCATAATTAAATACATTAAACGCTCCCACAATATATTGGCGTTTCATGGCATCCGCATACAGTCGATCCAATTGAACAATCATTATTTGCCTCCTTTTATAGAAAACGTTTTCTATCGATTTAAAAAAATAATGAGTTTCTACGGGAAGAAAAACCGGATTCAGCTGAATTCCGTCTGCTCCGTTCTTTCCTTCCCACGCTCCGGTCATACTCTATCTGCAGACATCTCTCAGACAAGGCTCCGAATTGAATGACCATGTTTTAATTTCAGAGGCAGTTCATAATGGCAGAACTCTTCATTTTGCCCTTTCAGCCTCATTAGGACCAGCTCTCCTGCCAGCTGTCCAATCTGAAATGGATCCTGAACCACAGATTCGATCCGCGGCTGAATCAGCTGGTGCATCGGCAGTTCCCCAAACGAGACAACCGATACGTCTTCCGGAATCCGGAGATTCAGTTCCTCCAAAGCCAGCATGGTGCCTTCTGTCATCACATTATTGGCACAGAATACTGCTGTTGGCTTTAATCCGTCCCCGTCAAAGATCTGCTTCACCCACTGTCTGGCATCATCACTTGTGAAACCACCTTTGCTGACCCATTCCTCTCTCAGAGGCAGTCCATGGGCCTGCATGGCCATCCGGACGCCCTCCAGTCGTTCCTTACCGGAACTGATATTCATCAATACGTTATTAACTGCAATCTCCCTGTGGCCTCTCTGTATCAGCGCTTCCACCAGCTGGTAAGAGGAATCCCGGTTGTCCTCCACTACAATATCCGCCTGAAGCCCCGGAACCTTACGGTCGATTGCAATAACCGGCGTTCCATTCGCGGCAATGTTGTTTAAACGGGAAGAACTGCTGTCGGAGGAAGCGATCACCAGTGCATCCACGCAGCGCTCCTCAAACATGGAGAGAATCTGGTGTTCCTTCTCCACGTTTCCGTCACTGCTCGCATAAATAATCTGATATCCCTGAGCAGAAACGACGTCTTCCAGCTTCCTTGCCGCTTTCATGAAGAAACGGTTCGAAATATCTGCCACCACCAGGCCTATAATACCGGTATTATTGCTCTTTAAGCTTCTGGCCACCAGGTTCGGCCTGTATCCCAGTTCCGATACTGCTCTCTCAATCTTTTCCCTGGCTTCCGCGCTCACCGGATAATTATTATTGAGTGCCCGCGACACGGTTGTTATGGACATCCCCGCATGGGCTGCCACTTCTTTTATCGTAACATTTTTCACATCGCACGCTCCTATAGAAAACGATTTCTATATTCATTATAAACAGCTTATCCCTGCCTGTCAATATCATTTTCCATTTATTTTTAATTTTTCAAATTCAGAGAACGTTACCCTAAACCTGCACTTCTTCCCCCGCCGGTTCTATCCTCCAGCTTTCCGCTTTAGAAAGACCAAGCAGTAAAATCAGATGAACCGGCACCCCAATAAAGATTCCCTCTGCAGGAAACGCCGGAATCAAATCCAGCGTCAAGGTAAGAACAGCGGTGATCCCCATACAGAGAGCCACCGTTTCAGACCGGAGTTCGCGTTTCGGAAACACCACGCTCAAAAGCACCGGCGGGAAAATCGAGGCGCCGTACATTCCGACAAAGAGCAGCATCACCGCGCAGACACTCTGGAAATAAAGCCCCAGGATTACCGCCAGGCCCCCCAGGACAACCACCACGCCACGGCTGATCAAAAGCCCCTGTCTCTCATCGGCATCCGGCCAGATTCGCGGAAGAATATCATTTGAAATGACGGAGGTTTCAGATACAAGCAGCGCGTTGCCGGTTGTCAGGAGAAGGCTGATAAAGGCTGCAATGCCAAGTCCTCTTAAGACCGGCGGAAGAAAAGCTTTCATCACCAGCGGCAAAAAGACCAGGCTCGATTCCCCCGGAAACAGAATCGGCATCGTCAGGGCAGCTCCCCACATGGGAACGGTAAAGAGAAATCCCAGCAGGCACGCGAACATCGTCTCTTTTACTACAGATTTCTCATCCTTTGCCGCAAAAATCCGCTGTGCAAAGGAAGGTTCACAGGAATACGCCAGCACCAGCGAGAGGAACGTGCCAATGACATACCCGGAGGGCGCTCCCTGAAACAGCGACATTTTAACCGGATCCGTGGCTGCCGCCACCGCCTTTAGTCCCCCCGCATTAGAAAAGGCCAGAATCGGAACAACGATCACACACATAATGGTAATAAAGATCTGCTGAATACTGTCTGTAATTGTGACGCTGGACAGACCGCCGCTGACCGAAAGCAGAATCATAATGATACCGCCCGCCACAATACCGGTTTGAAAAGAACACAGTCCCAGCAGGTGCGCCATCGTACCGCAGGCTACAAACTGCCCGGCGATCTGTCCCATCAGATAAACAACGCTGATCATGGAGGACGCTGCCTGCGCCTTTGCCCCAAACAGTCTGCGGATATAGGCCGGGTAGGTCAGCGCCCCCGATTTCCTCATCTTCCCCGCCATGAGAGCCATCACAAACCAGCCGACATTGGCTCCCAGCAGGATCGTGAGCGTCGTAAGGCCGAACTGGCCGATCATCTCCATGGCTCCCGATCCGGCAAATGCACCGAAAAAGGCAGCCAGGCAGGAGGCAATCATAACTAAAGGGCTGAGTGACTGACCGGCAGATGTAAAATCTTTTACGGTTTTCACCCGCCTGGATACAATGAAACCAATGGAAATAATAGCGGCGATATACAGAATCAGTACGGCAATATCGACAGGGCCTAATCCGGATGTAAGCATACTAACCTCTCTTTTTGTTAATCATGTTCAATTTTATTTGATGTATATGTTTAGTATTTTACTGTATGAAACTTAGAACGTCAATCATATTTTATTTGAATGCGCTTGCTTTTTGGGAGAACCTCCTTTACAATGAAAAGACAAGATACTTTCATTTTCAGAAAGGGAGACTGATTTTTATGAGATTTAAGAAAGCACCTGCAAAAAGGAAAAAGTATGATGTTGCCGATTCTGCGACAGCGCAGGCCATCTTTCTGGCTGCAAAAGAGTGTTTTATGGAAAAGGGATACAGCGGCGTAACCTTTCGGGAAATCGCAGAGAGAGCTGGCGTGGCCTCCAGTCTCATCTCCTACTATTATGATTCTAAAGAGAATCTGGCTGCGGAAGTGTGTTCCAGATTTCTGGATGAAGTGGCCGAAGAGCTGGGACAGACTGATTTTCATAATCTGGCCAGCGGCGAGCGTTTTTATATCACAGTCTATATGGAGTGGCTGAAGATCGACGAGGTTCCCGCCTATTCCCGCTTCTACTACAGTTATTATGAAAACTCTCTGGGACAGAAGGTTTTAAATGGTTCCAACTATCTCAAAATGGTAAATGACATCATCGAGGAGTACGGACTTTTAGTGAGCAGCGCGGAGAACACCATGTATATGATTGCAAACCGCGGCGCAACGAGAGAACTGATGCTGCACCACCATAAAGGGCAGTATGGCATTACGCGGGAGGACGTCATGGATATTACCACCTCCAATTACTTTTATAATCTGGGTCTTGATGACGAACAGATCTATTCCATCGTCACCAGGAGCAAGGAATTCCTGACAAATTACTATGGAAGCGACGCCTATCTTCGATAGCAGGACATTGGGCAGCCCCTTCCTTCAACCTTGTTATTCTTCATTCTCAGCCCGAAAAGCAGATTTTCTGCATTGGTGTCATACAATTTTATGAGTAAATTGCTTTCAACTCATAAAATTGCTTGACAGGCTGTATTTTTTTTGCTTATAATTGAATATGTTCAATAAAATAAATTATTTATGTTCAAGAAAGGGTGCTTGTATGAAAAAACTAGGTAAACGCTTCTGGCCGTTGGTATTTTACTCCATCGCCGCAAATGTGGGGAACGTTATCTTTTTCCCCGTAATGTTCTATGCCGCCTTCCAACAGGTATTTCATCTTACCAACACACAGATCGGAAGCCTGACTGCCGCTTATGCCAGCCTGGCAATTCCCGCCTATCTTGTCAGCGGCATCATTGCGGACAAATTTAATTCCAAGCTTCTGATGTCCATCGCCTGTATCAGCTCCACCGTGGTGGTCTTTATTATGGCGACCATTCCGCCGTACAGAGTTCTGCTGATATGCTTTTTCGTTTTGTCCATTACGCTGGGGCTTCTCTTCTGGTCTGCAACGGCAAAGCTTCGCCGTATGCTGGGCGACGCCAGCGAGCAGGGGACAATCAACGGGATCTACCAGTGCATCGACGGAATTCTTTCTCTCGGCCTGATGGTTGGTCTGGTTGCACTCTTAGGGGATAAGCTGGCAACTCCGGCCGGCATGCGCACCCTCTTTCTGGTATTCGGCATCATCTACGCAATCGGAACCGTTGGTTTTATCATCACCTACGACTACAAAAAATATGCCGCCACGTATGTGATCAGTACCGGTGAACCGGTAAGACTTAAGAATTATCTGGTCGGCCTTAAGATACCGGCCATGTGGATAACTGCACTGATGTCCTTCGGCGTATACATTACGTCCACCGCATTCAATTACATCAATCCCTATATGGTCTCCGAGTTTGCCATGAGTGCGGCATTTGCCTCCATTTTCGGCATCTTGCTTCGCTACGGCATCAAAATTGTAGCCGCTCCTTTAGGCGGTATGATCCGTGACAAGATCAATAACACCACAAGGATGATCGTTTCCCTTGGAATTCCCACCATCATTCTTGTCATTGTATTTATGTTCATCCCGAGAGGCGCAGCTTATACGGTTCCAGCCGTAATTGTCGCTCTCCTTCTCACCTGTACATACCGTTCGGTCAACAACTTATGTGAGATTCCGGTTGCCGAGCTGAAGGTACCTCTGGAGATTCTGGGCGTAGTCGGTGGTTTGTACTTATTCTTTGGCTACTGCTCCGACTGGTTCCTTCCGGCCCTGATCGGCCACTGGATGGATACGAAAGGCGGTAATGCCTACTATTACATTTTCAGCATTGCGGTAGTCGGCCTGTTCATCTTCGTATTAGCCTCCTTCTGGCTGAAGGCTGAGCTGAAAAAGCAGCGTGCAAAAGAGGCCGCCGATCCAGCGAAATCATAACAATTAAAGCAGGTTATAGAAAACATATAAAAAGGCAAACCAAAAGGAGGAGTAAAACATGATTCTCAAAAATTGTAAGCTGGTTCCAGAACTGACGGAAGCCAATGCTCCCGTTATGGCAGACGTGATCGTAAAGGGCAGTCTGATTGAGGCTGTCGTTCCCTGCGGCAGTGCTGATGCAGACGGCCACGAAGTGATTGACTTAGATGGAGCCACACTGCTGCCGGGGCTGATTGATGCCCATGTACATCTTTTTAACGGCAAGCGTTCCGGCGGTTTCACCCTGGGAGACCGGGATATGGCCCCCAGCCAGTGGGCCTATGATGCCTATGCCTTTGCCAAATGGTTTTTGGACAACGGGTATACTACGATCAGAGATGTCGGCGACGAATCCAATTACTGCGGAATCGCCACGAGAAATGCCATCCAGGAAGGCGTCGTGGTGGGACCAAGGGTATTCTGTTCCGGTATGACCATCGTCCCTTTGACGGCAGGATTTAACACGTTTGAGTTCATGTGTGCATTCTACGGCAATAAAGAAGAGATGCGCAGTCAGGCCAGAAATCAGTTCTATCACGGAGCAGATTTCTTAAAGCTTTACGGAACCGGCTCCATGCTGGTAGAAGACAGCATGCCCGGCAGACGGATCATGCTGGAGGATGAGATTTCCGAGGCCGTCGCCGTCGCCAGGTTAAGAGGCAGCTACTGTGCGGTTCACTGCCATGGCGCAGAGGCCTGCGATGTCATGGTCGATCTGGGTGTCCGTACGATCGAACACGCCAGCTTCATATCGGATGAAACCTGCAGGAAACTGGATGGACGCAAAGATGCCGGTCTCGTTCCCACCATCTCCTGCAGTCTGCCGGAGGCACAGGGAATCACCAGAGAAAGCGGCGCCGTTTACGACCGGTTTGAGAATATCAGCGCGGAACGAGACGCCTGTATCCGCAACGCCGGGGAAAATTATGACATTCTTATGGGCTGGGGAACAGACATGGATATCATGACCATGGAAAAAACTCCTTATATCGAGTGGAAGGCAAGAAAAGACCGTCTGGGTTTCTCCAATATAGACTTACTGAAACAGGCTACCATTAACAGCGCCATTTTGATGGGCGTCGATGATAAGATCGGCAGCATCGCTGCCGGCAAATTCGCAGATCTCATCGTTGTCAACGGTGACCCGGTCAATGATATCACTGCAATGTATCAGAAACCGGTTCATGTATTCAAGGATGGGGTCATGGTCCGCTGACAGACAGAGGCTCAGCTGTCAGATCGGCAGCAGACAAAAAGGATACGCCAGTCTTCCTGCAAACCGGAAGACTGGCGTATCCTTTTCTCCTGTTTCTTACTACTGTATCAGACACTGATTCTCATCAAACCCATCTGCATACATACTGTCTTTATAAATCTGATCCAGAGTTTCAAAGTGGAAGGTTCCTGCCTTTACCTTATAAAACTTCTTCTCCTCCGGAATATAGAATATCCCGTTTTTATCCACGTTAATGGCTGCGATCTGTTCTGTATCCGTCGAAAAGTAAATCTGGTACGTAGTTGCCTCATCCAGCTGTCCATTGGGAACTTCCTCGAGAGAAAACCCCGTAAATAAATCAGCCACCTCTTTAATCCTGTCTCTGTCCTCACTGAAGAACGAATAGCACACAGAGCCATAATAAATGGAAACTGCCTCCGATTTTTCAGCATCTACCGGTATACCCGAAAGCACCTCTCCGTCGGCTGGAACGGCACCTGTAACAGCCTGTACCTGTCCTGCCTCGTTTCCTGCAGCAGCTGTATCTCCGGAGCTGCCGCTGTCAGCCGTATCGATCTTCTGAAAGCCCGCTGCATTCTCCCTATTCGTGTCTGTTCCGGCGGATTCCGGTGCGCCTGCCGTGTCTGACCCGGCACCTGCCTCCGCTGTATCTGTCTCCGCTGCTCCAGCCGCCGCCGGTGCTTTCGCCGGAGCGCCGCAGGCAGTCACGGACAGCGCAACAGCCGATAAAAGTCCGATAAAAGCCGCGTAGTGTCCTGTTTTTTTCATTTGTGCAATCACCTCTGTTCTGTCTGATCCGATCACACGGCAAACTGGCTGTTATACAGTTCTGCATAGAAACCGTTCTTTTCAAGCAGGCTCTCATGAGTCCCCTGCTCGATTATATGGCCGTCCCGCATGACCAGAATTACATCTGCTTCCCTTATGGTTGAGAGACGGTGGGCCACAATAAAGCTGGTCCTGCCTTCCATCATCTTGGAAAACGCCTTTTGAATCCGTATCTCGGTTCTCGTATCAATGGAAGACGTGGCCTCGTCGAGAATCAGCATGGGCGGCAGACACAGCATGACCCGGGCAATGCACAGAAGCTGTTTCTGTCCCTGGGATAAATTGCTTCCGTCCTCGGAGATAACCGTATCATATCCGTCCTTCATTCGCTTGATAAAGCTGTGGGCATGGGCCTCCTTCGCCGCCCGGACCACTTCCTCCTCCGACGCTTCCGGCCTTCCATATGTGATATTATCACGAATCGTGCCGGATTTCAACCATGTTTCCTGGAGAACCATGCCGTAACTCGTTCTCAGGCTCTTTCTCGTGATCTTCCTCACATCGGTTCCGTCCACCCTGATGGAGCCGGAATCCACGTCGTAGAACCGCATGAGCAGGTTAATCACAGTACTCTTTCCGCAGCCGGTAGGCCCTACGATGGCAACCCGCTGTCCGGGCTTCACTTCCAGATTCATATTCTCGATCAGGGACACTTCCGGATCATAGGAGAAATTCACATTGTTCAGAGACACTTCCCCCTTTACCTCCGTCAGAACGGCGGCATCCGGCGCGTCCGGTATCTGAGGCTCCTCGTCAATCAGTTCAAAGACACGGGCCGCCGAGGCCAGCGCGTTCTGAAGCTCCGTCACCACACCGGATATCTCGTTAAACGGCTTCGTATACTGGTTTGCATAGCTTAAAAAGCTGGAAAGCTGACCTACTGTTAAATAGCCTGAAATGGCCGCAAACGCGCCGGCAATCCCCACGCAGGCATATACCAGGCTGTTGACAAAACGGGTCGCCGGGTTGGTGATGGAGGAGAAAAACGTAGCCTTAAGCCCCCACACTCTGAGGCGTTCATTGATTTCTTCAAACTGCGCCTGCGCCTCTTTCTCATGGCCAAATGCCAAAACCACCTTCTGGCTGCCAAGCATCTCTTCCACAAGGGAAGTGAGCTCTCCCCTCGTCTGTGACTGCTTCCGGAACATAGTATACGTCCTTCTGGCAATGAAGCTCGCCACAAACAGCGAAACCGGAGTAACCAGGATCACGACGACAGCAATGGCGGGATTGATCGTAAACATGAATATCAGTGTTCCTAAAATCGTAAGAACGCCTGTAAACAGCTGGGTAAAGCCCATGAGAAGCCCGTCGGAAAACTGGTCGATGTCAGCGATCAGACGGCTGATGATATCGCCGTGGGAATGGGAATCGATGTATTTTAACGGCAAACTCTCCATCTTTGCAAATGCCCGGACCCGGATATCCTTTACCACGCGGTACGTGATCGTATTGTTGATATGGCTCATAAGCCATTGGGCCACCGCGGTCACCGCTATAATCACGCCAATCTTTAAAAGAATTCTGCTCATCAGCGCAAAATCCACATTTCCGGGAGCAAGGATACAGTCTATTGCTTTACCGGTTAAAATCGGCACATAGAGAGTCAGTACAACCGTAACAAACGCACAGGCCAGAGAAGCCAGTACCCCCCATTTATACCGGCCTATGCTGGTGAGTATCCGGCGGATGGTGGTTTTATGCTTTTTCATATTCATTCTACTGCACCTCCTCTTTTGAAAGCTGCGACAGACAGATCTCCCGGTAAATCTCGCAGGTTTCATACAGTTCCTTATGAGTTCCGCATCCTGCCATAACGCCGTCATCCAGGACGACGATCTGATCCGCGTTTCGAACCGTGGTTGCACGCTGGGATACAATAAATACCGTCATGTCCTGTGTTCTCTCTTTCATAGCCTTTCGAAGCCTGGCATCCGTGGCAAAGTCCAGTGCTGACGCACTGTCGTCCATAATCAGGATCTCCGGCTTTCTGACCAGTGCTCTGGCTATGGTGAGACGCTGTCTCTGACCGCCTGATAAGTTTTTCCCTCCTGCCTGAATATAGAGTTCCAGGCCCTCGTCCTTTTCCTCCACGAACTCAAAAGCCTGAGCAGTCTTAAGCGCTTCATATATTTCCCCGTCTGATGCATGTTTCTTGCCCCACTGCATATTTTCCCGAAGTGTCCCATGGAACAGCACCGCCTTCTGCGGGACGACGCCAGTCTTGCCTCGCAGCTGATCCAGCGGATACTCCCGGACATCGTGGCCGTCCACATACACTCCGCCCTCCGTCACATCGTAAAAACGGGGAATTAAATTGACCAGTGTCGATTTACCGGAACCGGTACCGCCAATAATTCCCACGGTCTGTCCCCGCTTCACAGTAAATGAAATGCCGCTCAATGCCGGTTCTCTCGCTCCGTCATAGGTAAAGCTCATATCCCGAAACTCCACTGCCGGAGCGTCCTCTCCGGCCTCCAGACACGTATGATTCTTCTCCGTGATTCCCGGCTTCTGCTCGAACACGGCGCTGATCCGGTTCGCACAGGCCAGCGCTTTGGAGATGGTGATGATTAAGTTGGCCAGCTTCACCAGTTCCACCAGGATCTGGGACATGTAATTCACCAGTGCCACCACCTCTCCCTGCGTGATTGCACCGCGGTTGACCTCCCTTGCTCCGGTCTGGATGAGCACAATGATCCCCAGATTGATGATCACATAGGTAAGAGGATTAAGCAGAGAGGAAATCTTGCCGACAAATACCTGGATCGTAACCAGTTTCCCGTTTTCTCCATCGAAGCGGCGGCTCTCATCCTCCTGCCGGTTAAAAGCCCGTATGACGCGGACTCCGCTTAAATTTTCCCGGGCAGTCAGAAGCACACGGTCCAGCTGTCTCTGAACCTTTTTATAGAGAGGCATGCTGATCAGCATGATGCCGAACACGACAAGGGAAAGGACCGGTATCACAACAACAAAAATCAGGGCTGCCTTCACATCAATGGTAAATGCCATGGCCATGGCTCCGAACACGATAAACGGAGACCGCAAAAAGAGGCGTAAAAATAAATTAACCCCTGACTGTACCTGATTCGCGTCGCTCGTCATGCGGGTAATCAGTGTGGCCGTCCCCTCTTTGTCAAGCTCCGCATAGGAAAGGCTGCCGATATGGGCAAATAAATCATTACGCAGCGCCGTTCCAAATCCCGCCGCAGCTTTCGCCGCAAAATACTGGGCTGTGATCGAACAGATCAGACCGACAACGCCCAGCAGCACCAGAATCCCTCCCATTTTCAAGATGTAGGGGAGATCCTGGGTCCTGATTCCGACATCGATTACCTTTGCCATCACAAGAGGCACCATCAGCTCAAAGCTGGCCTCCAGAAGCTTAAATAACGGCCCTAAGAAGCTTTCCAGCCGGTATTCTCTTAAGTATTTCAGGAGTTTTTTCATTTATCCTTCCTCCGGATTCATATATTTTAAGAATAATTCATTGTAATATTATATCATTCTGGTATAATATTACAAGTATCAATGATATAAAAATAATTTATAGAAGGGGTAAGTTCCATGGGACAGATGAATTCAAGGCAGCTGTATTATTTTACAGTCATTGCGGAAACAGGAAGTTTTACGGCGGCGGCAAAGAAGCTGGGGCTGTCACAGCCGCCGCTCAGCAAGCAGATTATGATGCTAGAGGAAGATTTAGGCGTGCGTCTTCTGAACCGCGGTGCCAGAAAAGCCGAGCTGACCGAGGCAGGCGCCTATCTCTATTCCCGGGCCAGGGATATCCTTTCCATGATGGATACGGCCGCCAGCGAGCTTCAGAATTTCCCTTCCTCAGCGAAGGGAATCCTAAAGCTTGGAACGATCTCCTCCTCCGGAGACTATCTGGCAGACCGCGTCCTTCCGGGCTTCTGCCGCCTTCATCCGAATGTCCGCTTCGAAATTTCCGAGGGGAACACCTATGAGCTTCTGGAGAAGCTGAAAAACGGCATCATCGAATGCGCCGTTGTCCGCACACCGTTCAATACGGAGGGCTTACACTGCGTCTTTGGAACAGAGGAGCCGCTTACGGCAGTCGGAGTATCCTCCTGGTTCGATGCGCTTCCGGACGGCAGCATCCGCCTTACGGATCTGGCCGGAAAACCTCTCATCTATTATCGGCGCTTTGACGCCATCATATCCATGGCATTCCAGAACATCGGCGCAGCGCCCGATATCTTCTGCCGCAACGACGATGCCAGAACGTGTCTTCAGTGGGCCGGCGCCGGCCTGGGCGTGGCCCTGGTACCGGAATCCATCAGCAGTATGAAGCCGGCAGAAGGTCTGACGGTCCGGATCATCGATTCCCCGGAAACCGTCACCCGAATGACTGCCATATACAAAAAAAATGGCTATGTATCAAACATAGCCAAAGAATTTGTGAATTATTTTGATGTGACAGGTACTCAATAATCTCCCTTATCCTCATTCAGTTTCACAGCCTTTCCAAACACGAAAAAGCCAATGAGGAACATCACGGCCAGAATTGCAACGCCGCCGTTGCTCTTCCCCGTGATCTGGGCGAACAATCCCATCAGTGCCGTTCCCATGAAAGAGGCGCCCTTTCCACAAATGTCGAAGATGCCAAAAAATTCTCCTGATTTCTCAGGTGGAATAATTCTGGCAAAATACGACCGCGACAGCGCCTGAATCGCGCCCTGGAACATCCCAACACATACGGCCAGTACCCAGAACTCATACTGTTTATCCAGCTGAATCGCATAGAGTGCGATACACAGATATGCCAGAATACAAAGGCGGATCAGCTTTTCCGTCCTGTACTTCTTAGCCGCCTTTCCAAATAACAGGGCAAACGGGAACGCCACGATCTGGGTTAACAGAAGGGCCAGAAGCAGTCCCTGGGAGTCGAGTCCCAAAGAACTTCCGTAGGCTGTGGCCATCTCAATAATCGTGTAGACACCGTCAATATAGAAGAAATACGCAATCATGAAGACAAAGATTTTCTTATGGTTCTTTAAATCAAGAAGTGTTTGCCCCAGGCGGCGCAGACTCTCCGTCACCACTCCGCGCTCCGTCTCCGTACGGTTCGTATAGTGAACCTGTCTGTAATGGCGGAGCAGAGGCACTGTCACCAGGAACCACCACAGGGCATTGATGATAAGTGCTATCACCATGGCGGTTACCATGGTAATACCAATCTTTTCATAAAACAGTACGAACACAAGGCTGAATACAAACGGCACACAGCTTCCAATATATCCCCATGCAAAGCCGTGGGAAGAAACCGCATCCATGCGCTCCGGCGTCGTAATGTCCGGCAGCATGGAGTCATAAAACACCAGGCTCGCGGAGTAGCCAACCTTTGCAATGACAAATACCACCAAAAATACAATCCAGGATTTCGGTATGGCAAGCGCGGCACATCCCACAACGCCCACCAGCATACAGATCGTAAATATAGGTTTCTTATAGCCCTTCGTGTCGGCAATGGCTCCGCAGACCGGACCGATGAAAGCCACCAGCAGCGTGGCCACAGAGGCCGCATACCCCCAGTAGGCCAGATAATCCACCTCGGAAATACCGGCCAGTCCCGCCAGATAATTAAAGTAAATAGGCAGAATAGTCGTTGCCAGCAATACGAATGCGGAATTTCCCACGTCATACAGAATCCAGTCTATCTCCATTTTTGTAAGCTTTTCTTTTTTCTCCTGTTCCATGTAAGGTTTCCTTTCGCTTTCTCTCTTCTCACTGCAAAAAATCAAACAGGCTCATCTGACTGCTTTCATAATTCTTCTTATACCCGTGAATAATATCCTTCATACGGTACAGTATCCCGTATTTTTCACACTCTGCCGCAAAGATGGCCCAGAGCCGTTTTGCCGCCGGACTCCGGCATTCGTAGCGTTCTCCGTACCGTTTTCTGTATTCCGCAGCCAGCTTCCGTTCCGGAAACAGCTGATCCAGCTTATCGTAGTACCACTCTCTCTGATTATCGCGGAGCGTCACCCCAAAAGCTGCATAGATGAAGGAGGCTCCCGCCTCATGAGCCTTTCTCACGACAGCCCGAATATTTTCCGGACTGTCTTCCAGAAACGGGAGGACCGGCATCAGCAGGATTCCGGTAAACAGCCCTCTGCCGCTTAAATAATCAATCAGTTCAAACCGCTCCGTTGAGGACGGCACGCCGGGTTCAATCTTCCCCGCCAGTTCGTCATCCGCAGTCGTCACCGTCACCTTCAGGATCACTGGCGAATGCTCCTTTATGCTCTCTAAAATATCCGCATCCCTTTTTAACAGGGTGCTCTTCGTCGCAATCCCCGCGCCGAAGCCGAAAGCGTCCACCAGTTCGAGAGCGTGTCTCGTCAGTTCCAGTTCCTTTTCAAACGGATTATAGGGATCACTCATGGCTCCGGTGCCCACCACTCCGGTCTTCACCTTCCGCCGCAGATCATCCCGGACGATCCGAAGGGCGTCTTCCTTGGCCCGTACCGTGTCAAACCGCTCGATCCGGTAACAGGAGGAACGGCTGTCGCAGTATATGCAGCCATGGCAGCACCCTTTATAAATATTCATATTATAATCGATGCCGAACCATTCGGAGCTCTTCGTCTTCGTTACAATGGTTTTTGCAGGTATATATTCCATAGGAGCTCCTTTTCTGATTGCTTCCATTAGTACCATTCTATCAAATGCCGCAATGTTGGGCAACTCATTTTCGAAAGAATTACTTTGTTTTTCAAAATAATTGGTTTGTTAGCGGGAAGCACTTAGGCAAAGTACAGCCCTTATATAACAGTTCAGCCTTCACTTCCGGCTGCCGCTGTCTGGCCCGGGCTTTCGTTTCCCGGATCTTTCCTGTGACTTTGCAGGGTAGCGGAGAGTCCCCCTCATGGTCATTCGTCGGAGTGTTTAGCAGTTCTTAATGCGCAGAATTTTTCGTTCAGGGGAAATCCCCACCTGGCTGAGCGAAGCGAGTTTGGGGATTTTCACTGGCTTTTAGAAAAATACTGCACATTTAGAAATGCTTATGCCCGAAACCGGAACTGGAAAGATCCGGGAAACGAAAGCCCGGGCCAGACAGCGGCAGCCGGAAGTGAAGGCTGAACTGTTACGCCCTTATTTGAAAATCTGGGGTCACGCTTGATATTTTTTTACGGGCATGGTAATATTTTAGTTATATCATTAACTAAAAGGGGATATCATGATTGGATTAATACTGCGAGGCAAACAGATTTATGACAAATTCAGCAGGGATGAAATGACGGTTTATGCGGCCCAGGCGTCTTTTTTTACCATCATCGCGGCCTTTCCGTTCATCATGCTGCTGATGGCCATGATCCAGTTGATACCAACGATAACAAAGTCCAACTTGCTGATGGTCATTACAAATATCGTACCAGCCAACCTAAAGAGCCTGGTCTTTGGCATCGTCGAAAATATCTACACCAACTCTCCCGCCACTGTCTTATCCGTTACGGCAATCGCCGCCATCTGGTCGGCCTCCCGCGGTATGCTGAGCATAGAGCGCGGACTGAACCGGGTCTTCGGGAAACAGAAAAAAAGAAATTATGTGGTGACGCGGATGATATGCGCCGGTTATACGATTGTGTTTATGCTTATCTGTATCTTGACACTGGTACTTCTGGTTCTTGGAAGTTCGATTCAGGGATTTGTTGAACACCATTTTCCGGTTATCGCAGAGATTACCCATTACGTCATCAGCTTTCGAACCGTGCTCTTACTGATCCTGACAATCTGCTTCACCTTTCTCTATACGTATGTACCGGAAAAGAAGCAGCATTTCAAAAAGCAGCTGCCCGGCGCTGTTTTTTCGACACTGGGCTGGATTGCATTTTCGTTTGCATTTTCTATTTACTTTAATAATTTTAGTAATTTCTCCGTTATGTATGGCAGCCTTACGGCGATTGTGCTGTTGATGCTGTGGCTGTATGTGTGTATTTGTATTTTGTTTCTGGGAGCGGAGATTAATTATTTTTATTCTGGGGATTGGAAGGAAATAAAGAAGACCGGTGGATGGTGATCTGCCGGTCTTTTTCAGTGTTCTATGTGTTCTGTTATTACATTTGCGACTTAAAAATTCCCACAGTATCTTAATACGCTTAATCAAAGATAAACAGCGCTTCAATGGGGGCTTCTACAGCTTTTGATATATCTATAGCCAGTTTTAGAGAGGGATTATATTTACCTGCCTCCAGCCTCATGATGGTTTCCCGCCTTACACCGGTTATCTGTGCCAGCTGCTCCTGGGTCATCTCCTTTTGCAGTCTGTATTTTTTTAAATTACATGTAAATTCTGCCATGATCTCCTACTCCTCGTTTTCGAAGCGGTATAGCAAATACTCCTGAAGAAACAGCGAAAGGCCGAATGCGAATCCGATGATCGCAAGAAGCAGTTTCAGCATACCATAAGAATCATGGATCCGAAACAGGGAGAGTGCTAAAATGGCTGCCATAATAATCAACGTCAGAGACACTCTGTTGGCGATCGCCGCTGCACGGTTAACGTTAGCCTCATACCGCTCGTCAATCATAATTCCCGACATCTTTCCCTCGTAATAAAAACCAAAAAATCCGAAGAAGCAGAAAAATATCAGTGGAAAGGGTACATCTAAGACTCCACTCTCTCCAAAAAACTGCGGGACGAATCCGAGAAATCCAAAGAGGCCGAAGAAGCCGAGCAGTCCAAGTTTCGGGCTGATTTTTCTGGTGTACTGTGGTTTTTGTTTTATAGAATCTTGTTTATGCATGGTAGCTCCTCTCAGTGATATATTTATCTCTTTTCAAGACAAATATATCACTTTTTGAGAGGACTGTCAATTCTTGTTTTCTCTAGGCAGGGATTTCGCTTTTAGTTTTTGTATTTATGCAAAATCACTCCAACACGATCTGACCTCTCTTTTTTGAGAATAGTGTCCTCTCCCATTTCAAAATGCCGTAAAATCCTCCTGCTTGAGTCTTACTGTAAGCGCCGAGTGTTAGGGTATCCCAACACAAGCACCCTAGCATCAATACTTGATGTCAGCGTGGCGAGCGTTTTACTCTGATTTTTGTAACATTCTATCCCGGCCTTTTCACTACACGACGCAAGATCTTTTAGTTCTGCATCGGTTGTGTCCGTTCCAGAGCAGCTGTCGAGCAGGTATTTCAGGTAGTTATACGGGGGAAGCCGTGGGCTTTGGCCATCTCTACCATAGTATAAACTACAATACTCGCATTTGCACCTTCCTGGCTGTCATTGAACAGCCAGTTCTTACGGCCCAATGTCACCGGGCGGAGGGAATTCTCCAATGGATTGTTACTCAAGCTGCAGCGTCCGTCTTCGAGGTAAGTCATCAAAGTGTCTTTTCGGTTTCGGATATATATCACTGCCAGGTCCTTGCGGCCCCCTTTTCTGGATTCTGGCCATCGAGCCAGCGTATGAAGTGCTCTGTGTAATCCTTGCTTTTTCACAGAATTCTACAAAGTCCCTGGATGTATACTGGCTCCCCTGGTCACTATGTAGAATTAAGGTACTTTTGATGCCCGTCTGGGATTTAAGTGCTTTCGCCACAGTTCGCACGGCGAGATCCGCTGTGATATTCTTATCCGTGATGCTTGCGACCACAGTGCGATCATAGAGATCAATGACAGAGAAGTTATAGCATTTGGTCCCATCGCTAAAAACAAATAGGTGAAATCAGTACACCATTTCTGGTTGAGGTCAGGAGCATGGAATTCCTGATGTACAAGATTTTCAAACATTTTGTATGCTGTCCCTTTTCTGTAATCCGTTTTTATACGACGGACAACCGAAGTCAGCCCGAGTTCTTTGTTCATATATTTATGGACGGTCAGGGTACTCAGGCGGATGCCCTTGCGTTCCAAATAGATTTTTATAGTTCGATAACCATCGACACTGCCGTGTTCATAGTAGATCGTTTGAATCTGCTCCTATACCTTCTGTTTTGGGGCATAGGAATCCGCCTTCCACTCTTTCAGGAAGTTGTAATATGCATTGGGAGCGATGCCTATACGACGCAGAAGCCATCGTACTCCAAATATTTTGTGATATTTTTGAATGAACCGATAAGCCTCTAATCGATCTCCTTTACAAAGAATGCCGTCGCTTTTTTAAGAAAAGAACCTCTTTTCCGCCTCTTCAAGTTCTTTGCGTAGCTAGAGATTTTCTTTCATCATTTCCATCTTATTCGTAGCTTCTGGATGCAACTGGGCTTTGGCTTGGCATTCTTCACTAACTTCACTGCACCACTTGGAGATGCTTGCTTTTGATACACCCTATTTATCTGTGATACTTTTGTAGGTTCGTTCCTGTTCGATATGGAGATGAACAATTTTCTTTTTGGATTCTGGTTCGTAACTTTGTGGCATGATATTTCCTCTTTTCTGCTTGAGATTATTGTATCTTAGTAAGCGCCAAGTGTTAAGGTATCCCAACACGACCGCCCTGGCATCAATATTTGATGTCAGGGTAGTGAGCGTTTTACTCTGATTTTTTGTTACATTCTATCCTGGCCTTCTCACTCCACGGTGCAAGATCTTTGAACTCTGCATCGCTGGTGTCCGTTCCAGGGCGGCTGTCGAGCAGGTATTTTAGATAGTTGTATGGGTGAAGCCCGTGGGCTTTTGCCATCTCTGCCATGGTATAAACTATCATACTCGCATTTGCACCATCCTGGCTGTCACTGAACAGCCAGTTCTTACGGCCCAATGTCACCGGGCGGAGGGAATTCTCACTGGCGTTGTTACTCAGGCTGCAGCGTCCGTCTTCGAGGTAAATCATCAAAGTGTCTTATCGATTTTGGATATAGGTTACTGCCCGATCCATGCGGCTCCACTTTTCTGGATGCTGCCCATCGAGCCAGCGCATGAAACATTCCACAACCGGCTTTGCCTCCTTCTGGCGGCGTTTGTACACCTGTGCATAGGACAGTCCTTTTGCCTTATAGCTTCGTTCGTATTCAAACAGCTTGTTACAGTAAAGAACTCCCTGTACTGCCGGATGACTGTAGTCTTTCTCTTGGCCGCTCGGGATGGCTTCCATCAGGTATCTCCGTATGTGTGCGTAACAGCAGCAGCGGCGTATCTTCTTCAACCGGTTATAACCACTGTAACCATCCACCATAACATAGGAACCTTCATCGATCCCATCCAGAAAGTCCGCTGCATTTCCCCCGGCTCTGGTTTCTGTATAATGATACAGGATAATGGGAGGAAGCCGGTCCTCTCCGGAACGCATCAGCCAGATATAAGACTTGTTCTGTGGCCGCCGGCCAGGTTCTTTCAGGACCTGGATCGGTGTTTCATCAGCCATCAGGAAGTGCCTCTTTAACAGTTCCGGATGAAAGTAATCATATATGGGCTTCAGATAGTTCTGGGAGCAGGTGATGATCCAATTCGCCATGGTCGTTCTGCTGATACTGACTCCAAGAAGTTCAAATCCCTTCTCCTGCCGGTACAGAGGAAGCGCATCTGCATACTTTTCATACATGATATGTGATACCAGGGATGCAGAAGCATA
The DNA here is from genome assembly GCF_024460495.1 of Hungatella sp. SL.1.14. Classification (NCBI taxonomy): domain Bacteria; kingdom Bacillati; phylum Bacillota; class Clostridia; order Lachnospirales; family Lachnospiraceae; genus Hungatella; species Hungatella sp. SL.1.14. Next base: position 25,089 of record NZ_JANFYJ010000045.1, read on the forward strand.
TCCGCCTGGGATAAGTGCCGGGCTCCCTTCGTCTTTCATGAACCGCGGATCCTCCGTGTCTTTACAGGCTGGACACCCATAAGTGGCGGCAATGTACACGATACGCTCCAGTTTTGCCCTGGTATAACGGAGTTCTGTCCGTATCTCTTCATGGCCGATCGGGATCATGCCGGCTCCGCACTCAGGGCACTGCTTCTCTTCTTCGGACAACGTATTTACTTCTTCATAGTGGATTGGAAGATTTGCGAACATCTCATCATAGTCCGCTT
>NZ_JANFYJ010000450.1:0-294 GCF_024460495.1 Hungatella sp. SL.1.14
GGCCGCCATCCCGGAGGTGCCGGTTCTCGTGGATTCCTCCTGCTGCGCTGGATTCACGCCGGAAAGCCATGAAAATGCCTTAAACGCGATGAATATGTGCCACATTGCGGTGCAGTAGACGATAAATCGGGGAAGGAGGTCTGCGCGATGGCACAGCGGATACTGATTGCGGATGACAGCTATGAGATTATTGAAATTCTGCATATCCTTCTGACCGGAGAAGGGTACGAGGTGGTGACCGCGGGAGACGGTGAAGAAGCGGTCAGGCTGGCGGACGACACCATTGATTTAATC
>NZ_JANFYJ010000451.1:0-293 GCF_024460495.1 Hungatella sp. SL.1.14
GTCGTCCTGTGCAAGGTATACACGGGCGTCTACCTTCAGAAGAAGAACCGGAAAGCCGATTTGCGATTGAGGATAATGTAGAGCGGCAGGCGGAAGAAACGGGGAGAGAAGGAGAGACAGGGAATAATACAGAACAGGAGGACTTGCTATGACGTGGCAGTGGATCAGATTCGCACTTTCGGCCGCCTGTCTCGTGACGGGCCTTGTTTTTATGATGCTGGCGGTATTTGGAGTTAACCGGTTTCACCGGGTGTTAAACCGGATGCACGCGGCGGCCATGGGGGATACGCTGG
>NZ_JANFYJ010000452.1:0-293 GCF_024460495.1 Hungatella sp. SL.1.14
ACCGTTTTGACGACATCGACCCCATCGCCATCCGGGAAGCTCTGGAAGAAAGAGGGATCGTCAAAACGGTCCTGTTCTTCTTCGGTATAGAACCGGTCCTCCTGAATGAGCTGGGCAATCCGGCGCTGTACCTTCGGCCAGGGCAGCTGCGTTTCCTCCGGGCTGCCGGCACGGACAACGAACAGGCTGTTGCTGTTACTGCCGCCGTATTCCTGAGCCAGCCATGCGGCAGTATCTTTTTCTCTTGCATGGTCTTTCATATAGCGGACAACAGCGTGTTTACTCTCGATATT
>NZ_JANFYJ010000453.1:0-293 GCF_024460495.1 Hungatella sp. SL.1.14
CCAGAACAGCAGCCGCAACAACAACCAGAATAACAGCCAGAATAAGTCTGACTATTAATCTGTCTGGCAGTACAAAAATAACAGCCTGTCAGTAGGCTTGTGATTTCGTCAAAAAGCACAGGGATACGATGCTTATAAGCATAATCTCCCTGTGCTTTTTGCTGTTCTCTTACCTTTTCTGCGGCGATGACCAGAAAGATAAACTTTTCACGGGGAGTGAATATAATGGTATTAGAAAGGACAGGTGATTGTATGTTCAAGACAATACCGAATGGTGAAGTCGATTATTATAT
>NZ_JANFYJ010000454.1:0-293 GCF_024460495.1 Hungatella sp. SL.1.14
CACTGCCGGATGCATCCGAAAATAAATATGGCCGTCTTCCACTTCTGCCACTCTGGGGCTGCACATCATACCAATCCATTCCCCATCCGCTGCTTCCGGCAGTGAGAGGGGCTTATACCAGGAAAATTGACTGGCCGGATGAGGCTGCCGAAGCAGGGTATCTGATTGCAGCAGACTTAGAGGAGGGCGATCGGATTGAGATCGGCGGATACCTGATTTACCGAAAGGGAAACAGGATCTGTACGGACCGAAGCCTGACTGCGGGAAATGACAGGGATGGCAGAATGCAGTTT
>NZ_JANFYJ010000455.1:0-293 GCF_024460495.1 Hungatella sp. SL.1.14
CTGCCGATGATTCTGGGGAATTTATTTCAGCATTTTTATAATATTATGGATTCGGTAGTGGTAGGCCGGTTCGTAAGTGAGGAGGCGCTGGCATCTGTCGGCGCTTCCTATTCCATTACCAATGTCTTCATTGCCATTGCCATCGGAGGTGGGATCGGAAGCTCGGTGGTCGTATCCCAGTTTCTGGGAGCGAAGCAGTTGGGGAATATGAAGACGGCGATCTCCACGACACTGATCAATTTCCTGACACTGAGCGTTCTTCTCGGCACACTGGGATTTCTGTTTAATGAGTC
>NZ_JANFYJ010000456.1:0-293 GCF_024460495.1 Hungatella sp. SL.1.14
GCAGAGTCTTCCTCTCTTTGCAATAGTGATAATGATAATTATTTTTATTTAGTTCTGTCATTTCGTTCCAGCACATACGCAGATAAGAATGAAGTCACCGGAACGCACAGGATAACAGCCAGACTGCCTGACAGACTGTGAGCCGCCTCAATCGCAATATAATCTGAATTCATTAGCTGCTCCGGCTGAACACCGTATGAGATCAGTACCAGCATCATGGTAAGGGCCGTCCCGGTAAATGCGAGGACCAGAGTCGCGCACATGGTGCCGATCATATCTCTTCCAATGGCGTA
>NZ_JANFYJ010000457.1:0-293 GCF_024460495.1 Hungatella sp. SL.1.14
CAAACTTTATGAAAGCTGACCGTGTTTAAAAAGCAGAATCATCTCATGCGTCAGACTCACATTCATATAATCTCCGGGGATATCTTCCCGTTTCATCCAGACGGCTGTGGATAACTCTGTTTCATCCAGATGGATCTGTGGAGAACCATCCAGCTCGGCAAAGAAACCTACCAGCATGGAGTCACTGGAGGCCCATGGCTGATTTTTATAATAGCGGATATTTTTTACTTTCAGGCCGACTTCTTCCATAACCTCGCGGCGGACAGTCTCTTCCAGAGTCTCACCGAATTCTG
>NZ_JANFYJ010000458.1:0-293 GCF_024460495.1 Hungatella sp. SL.1.14
GTTAAATTTATGATTCCTGTGCTTGGAGCCCTGATCCTACAGGCGATGTACGGCGCGGTTGATCTGCTCGTTGTGGGACAGTTTGGAACGGACGCGGGCATCTCGGCAGTAGCCACGGGAAGCAATGTCATTAACCTGGTTACATTCGTTATAACCGCCCTGGTCATGGGCGTGACGGTAGTGTTTGTGCTTTCTCAAATCGGGATGGGGGGCATATTTTTTTAGGAGTTAAAGACAACGGGACGATTCTTGGCATTCAGCCAGATCGGATTGATCAGTTAAAAAAAGATTTT
>NZ_JANFYJ010000459.1:0-293 GCF_024460495.1 Hungatella sp. SL.1.14
ATAAAGTTGTTTACAGCGGTAGGACCCTCATAGACCTGACCGATGATACTATAACAGAGGAAGCTTTGCTAAGAGGTTATACGGCTCATAAAGCGGACGGGACGCAGATTGTGGGAACAGCATTTTCCGATTATCCGGAGCGATATTCGTTTCTTGACCCTCTTCAGGATTCAAATGGAGAAAAGATCCTTGATAATTCGAATAATGTACTACAGGGTGAAACGGTGTATAAAAAGGTGTAGAAATGTCGTTTACTTCTTGTATATTCCTATACTTTTGATAAAAGAATGGCT
>NZ_JANFYJ010000046.1:0-23654 GCF_024460495.1 Hungatella sp. SL.1.14
CCATATCCAGCTTCCTTCAGATTCCACCTCACGGTGGACACCCTTGCCTTCGGCTATATCCTTCCCACCACCGGGCGGATTCCGGACTTGCACCGGTTAGAAACGTGCGCCGCCGGGCGCACCAAAGCAGGAGGCAGGGTCTTAAATGGCCCTGCCTCTTTCTACTCCCTGCTTATTCGGAACCAGCCGTCACGGACTTCTTAGCTCCGCTCACACGGCCGCATCAATATGCGGCACCGCGTTTCCACAAGTCTGTCTCATAGCTCATCATATCGTTAAATATTACAAACTCCGGTTTCGGTAAGAGGAACGGCTTTACCGTTCTCCGCAGTTCCCCGGCAAACCTCGCGCAGACTGCATCTCTCTCCCTCTTCTCTTCCTCATCAAGCGGCTTGAGCAGGTAATCCAGAGATAAATGGTATCGGAATGTATCATGCCAGGAATGCCTGATTCCGGTTACTTCCGCCACTTGATCCCGGTAGGCGCGCAGCTTGTCCGCGCTCTCTTTATCGTGGGGTTTTAATATAATCCTGATCTCCTCACAGTCCTCAACCTCCACGAATACCCCTTCCGGAAGCGGCACAGCAGCAACGCGTTCCTTCAGAATACGGTCAATTCCCTGAAAGGTTTCGTCCGCTGCCATTCCCTTCGGCCAGTACGGCGTTCCCCGGTCGATCTCCCGGCAAAGGGTCAGCACCGTCATATGGAAGGACGAGGGCGGCAAAAATGCCAGTTTTTGAGAAAATCCGCACTTCTTCAGCGCCTCCTGGACTCTCACGGCCTCATCGAAGACCGGCCATCTCTGATCATTTAAATAGCTGACTATGGTATTTCCGTAATAGGGAAGCGGACTGCCGTTTTCATCAAATTTATATACTGCCTCCTCTAAGATCATCGTAATTCTTTCTCCTTTATCCTCTTTCTTTTAAAGCCGCGCTCTTTCTTCCATATACAAACACGATTGTCGCCGTCGATACAATCATAATAATCACAGAATAGACGAATGTCAGCATCTGCGCTTCCGGAGATGAATCCGGACTGGTTGCGGTATTTAAGACAACGCCCAACGGCTGGAACATCGGATGGAATAAGAACACGGAAACATTGTATTCGGCCAGCTGCTGGATGAAGTTCAGCAGAAATACGGACAGGATCGTCGGCCACAGAATCGGAAACAGGACCTTTAAGTAAGTCCTGGCCGGCGAAGCACCCAGATTCTTGGCCGCTTCCTCCAGGGAGCCGTCCAGCCCCGCATAGGCGGCCTTTATCATCCTCAGCGTATAGGGCAGTTTTAAGATAATATAGCCTATCAGCATAATGTAGACCGTTCCGGTCAGCGTCGTCCCGAATGTAAACGGAGTCGGCTTGTCGAAGGTCATGACCAGGCCGAGGGCGATCAGGGTTGCCGGTAAAAACCACGGAATCTGCAGCAGCATCTCCAGCGTTCCCGTCAGCCTGTTGTGATATTTCGTAAGGATTCTGGCTATGAACAGCATGATGGTGACCACAGTCACCGCGGCCGCGGCCGAATAGAGCACACTGGTGAGAACCGGCTTCAGTCCCGTCGTCGAGCGGAACACAGTTAAGTAATTGTTGAGTGACAGATTGGAAAGACTGATATTTCCGGCGTACAGATCCTGAACCGACATAAAGGAGAAGATAAATACGAACAGCAGCGGAATTGTCTGAACAAGAGCCGCAATGTGCGCCGTCACTGTAACGATACCGTTTAGAACCGGATTTTTAATTTTCATTTTCTTAAGCGGGGTTTTTACTTTTGAAACCGACACGTAATTTCCCCGGCTCTCAATATAATTTGAGATTCCCAGCACAAGAATCGTTATGACTCCCAAAAACAGGGCCAGAACGGCCGCATAATTCCTCGTCGTCAGTGTCTTGGAAAATGACATGACCAGGGGATTGATCGTCTCAAAGTTTTCGCCGCCCAATACCTGAGGTGTGGCAAAGGCTGAGATACCGACAATGAAGGTCAGGATGGAGGCCGCAAAGATGGAGGGCTTTAAAGTCGGCAGTACAACCCTGCTCAGGATCTTTTCTGCACGGACTCCCATATTCTGGGCCGCCTCGATGGTCTGGTAATCGATATTCTTTAAAGAATCCCTTACAAACATAATATGGTTGGAGGTTCCCGCGAAGGTCATCTCAATCAGCACCGCACCAAAGCCCCGAAACCAGTACGGATTCATATCCGGGTAAAGCTGCATCAAATTAGCCGTCAAAAATCCCTGGCTGCCGAACAGGAAATTATATGCCGTGACGAGAACCATTCCGTTACAGATTAACGGGGAGTGGAAGGCGATATTCAGCCATTTGGAGCCTTTGATATCGAAGTAGTCCAGTACCAGAATTTCAAAAATACCGAGCACATTGACCGTAACCGTAAGCGATACGGCCAGTACAAAGGAATGAATCAGCGCCCTCACCACCCTGGCGGAATGCATGATCTGCATGACCGGCTTCGCGTCAAATTTTCCTTCCGGGAACAGCGTGATTTTGAGCAGGGACAGATTCCTTCACATTTTCAACTCTCACGTAGATATGGTCCGATGGATTTAAACCGGCGCCTTTGTTCTGCTCGTTCAACTGGGTGATCAGACTTTCTGTCATACGGTTCGTATCGCCGATAAACGTGGTGACAAACTCTGAGGCGGGATGGTAATAGATTTCCCTCGGCGTTCCCACCTGCTCAACGCCTCCATTATGAAACACCGCGATCTGGTCGGAAAGCGTAAGCGCCTCCTCCTGGTCGTGGGTGACATAGATCATCGTCGTTCCGGAGGCCTTCTGTATCTTTTTCAGCTCCAGTCTCAGAGACTTGCGAAGCTTTGCATCCAAGTTGGACAGCGGTTCATCCAGAACAATGATCTCAGGATTTAACGCCAGGGCGCGTGCAATGGCGACTCTCTGCTGCTGTCCTCCGGAAAGTGCAGATACATTTTTCTTCAGCTGCTCGTCTGTTAAATTCACCATGGCCGAGACTTCCGCGACTCTCTTACGGATCGCGTCCTTCGCCCACTTATTCTCTTTCAGCCCGAATACGATATTTTCTTCCACTGTCATGGTTGGGAACAGGGCATAGCTCTGAAATACCATCCCAATCCCCCTTTTTTCAATCGGTTTGTCGGTGATGTCTTCCCCTTTTACCACGATGTTTCCTTTCGTGGGCTTGATAAAGCCCACTAAGGAACGCAGCGTCGTAGTCTTTCCGCAGCCGGAAGGCCCCAAAAAGGTAAAGAATTCTCCTTTTTTTACTTCAAGAGTTAAATCCTTTATAGCGGTAAAATCACCGAATTTAATTTCTATATTGTTAAATTTTATCATGAGGACATTCTCCTATTCCTGCAATCTATCTGCACATGCCCGATTAATAGATTTCAAGCTGAATCTTTGCCACCCAGTCATCCATCATTGAATTTACGTAAGCCCAGTCCGCTTCCTGCGGTTTATAATGCTCCTTCACCTCTTTGATGATCGGGACCATACTGTCCTCAGCCTTTTTATTCGCAACCATATTGCCGTTTTCCGCTGCATATGCACCGATCACTTCCGCACTGCCCAGCCAGTTTGCAAAACGCATGGATTCCTCCACCATTTCCTGGTCTTTATTTGCCACAACGGCAATCTGATTCGTATTCGTAGGCTCTCCCACCTCGGTATAGACAATCAGTGGTTTTATGTTATAGCTCTCGCTCTTTCCTTTTAATCCGGAGGCAAAGGTAAATGTAATCGGCACTTTGCCGGAGGCCATGTTTCCAAAATCATTCTCTCCCTTTGGAGTCTTATAGCCATTGTCAAAGTAAGCTTTTATCGCCTTCCAGCCCTCGTCGGAAACGCCCAGTTCACCTGCCGGGTCCAAATACTGGACGAGAATTCCGCCCACGATAGCCCGGTTGGTATTGCCGTCAAAGGTTGTCGGAACCGCGTATTTTCCGTGAAATTCTTCTTTTTCCCACAGATCCTGGTAACTCTTCGGAGCGGTTTCTTCCGTATAAACATCCGGATTGCAGACCAGCAGCTTGGGCTGAATCTCATAGGACCAGGAATATCCGTTTTCTTTGGAAAGCCCTTTCACATCCTCAGCCCATTCCGGCGTGAACTTTGCCAGGGAGCCGGCTTCCGCCATGGCGGTAAACTGATCCTCCGAAGGCCCCCAGATTACGTTGGTTGTCGGATTATTAATCTCAGATATAACGCGTGCCGTCGCATCTCCCGCTCCCAGCGCTACGATTTCCACATTAAATCCGGCCTCCTGCGCATGCTCTGAAAGCCAGACGTCTCTTCCGTCGCTGGCATTGTTCGTGACAAGCACAAGCCGTTTGCCGGTCGGCTTCTGGGACAGTACCGCCTGATTATCTGCAGGCGCCTCCTCTTCGCTGTTCCCCTGTGCCTCCGTCTGCCCTGCATCGGTCTGCTTTGCCGCCTCTGTCTGCGCTGCGGTATCTGACGGAACCGCCTCCTTCTTTCCGCATCCTGCTGTACTTACCGCTGCTGCCGCCAAAATTCCAATTAAAACTGCATTTTTCAATTTCATTTTTCTTCCTCCATTTGATTTAAATTTTTAGCAGTTGAATTTGTTCATAAGTAAAATGCCTCAATCTGTCATAAAACGCACATACGTCCTGTCATCGAAGCTTGTCTGACCTTTTTTTACACCCTTGGTCGATAAATATTTCTTATAACAGCCCGGGTCATGAATCAGAATTTCTTTTAAATTCTCTTCTGTCTTTCTCAGAGTTTCTTTCACCTCCGGATACCCGTCGCTCGTCAGAATCACTTCATGAGCACCCTCTCTGAGCCGGATCACTTTTATCAGGCTTTCCGGTATGGCCTGTCCATTGAAGACGGAGTATCCATATTCCGTCGTGTCGTCGTTGGCATAGATTGTCGCCCGCAGAATCCATGGCAGAATAATTTCCCTTGCAGCATCATGCTCCTCCCATTCTTCCCGGTACAGACCCGCCGTATTTCTGCGTTCCTGTTCCAGCGTTGAGAGAATCAGGCTACGCATTTCCGAAAGGACGACATCGCTCTTTTTCGGATTCAAATATACCTCGCCATCTACGACCGCCTGACAGTCGCCTATCATCCATATTTCCCTGTAAAAAGCGGAATAGATCACACAGGCTGCCTGGAGCCCCTTCTCTCCTCTGTCGTACGGGAAATCAATCTGGTCATAAAATGCAGTAATCTCACCATTTACCCGTTCCACAATCTCTCTCAGCGGTTCATCACCGCGCAGCGTTTCCAACACACGGTAAATGATTTCGGAAGCCAGTTTTCCCGTTGTCTTTCCATGATAAAGAAAATCAGTTTTCGATGTAACTCCGTCAATTACCGCAATATAATTTTCTGATTGAAAAAAGGCGTCTTCGCACAACCGCTCATTTACCTTGCCTTTTTTAAACGTTTCCAGAATTTTTATTGCCACCACCCCCTGTCATGTTTTATGATCTGTCAAACAACAATCTTTGTTATGTCTCTGTCCTCGGTCAATGCGGCGGTCATATCTGCGGCGTCATAGTCTTTTGAAGCGCTGATCATCGTCTGAAGCTGAATTTTTTCGCCCATCCGCCTTGTTTCCATGGCCAGGATCCGATACCCCCTCTCCTCACACAGCTTTTTTACATAGCCTGTTGTCTCTCTGCTTTTTTGAATGTCATCTATGTACTCGACGATTATCTTCCTGTCCTCTTCCTGCTTATCCGCCAGCACTCCGCGGCGGCCCAGAAAGACTTCCACCAGAATAATCATTGCCGTTGTTATCACTCCGATCAGATACATGCCCGCGCCTTCTGCCATGCCTACTCCGACGGTGGCCCAGATTCCGGCCGACGTCGTCAATCCGCTTACCCTGTTATTCTTAAACAGGATTACGCCCGAACCGATGAAGCCGATGGCGGTTACCACCCCCGCGGCCACACGCGACGGATCCAGTTTGATATATTCCCCCAGCACATCGTAAAATCCATATTTCGATATGATGATCATCAGCGCGGACGAGACCGCTACAATCACATGGGTTTTACTGCCGGCCGCCTTATTCCTGTTTTTACGTTCATACCCGATCACCCCGCCGCATATGCCGGCGGCCAGGATTCTGAGCACATACTCCAGTTCTGTCATAACGGCAAGACTCATACTTTATCCCTGCTTTCTTTTATTTACTCTTTCCTGTATAGTCTTAGTATACTTCCACAGCGCCCTGCTTAACAGATAGGAAACGCTACAATACATTGCGTTTTGTCTCCTAAATAAGTGTAACTTTTATTGAATTTTACAATTGGGCTGTTTCGTTATTTTAAATTTTACATAAATTATGGCAACATTTTACCGATACTCTTCTGAACTGCTCGTTTATATTTTAACACTTTCACCATATCACATTTTTCTTTGCAGTAATACAAATTGCAATTTTCTTAGTGAACGGATATAATGGATACAGACTGAAAACCATGAGGAAGGAAATCAGAAAAGAAGGGGGGTGTTTGAAATAAAGAAAAAATCGGAACCGATGCCTTACTATCATAAACCGCCCATGCGGTTTCGCGATTTTGAGATTCATTACAACCGGGACTACTCCTTAAACCATATCGTGAGAAATAAGCACAGTTATTATGAATTCTATTTTTTGATTTCAGGAGATGTCACTTATTACATCGAAGACAGGGAGTTTGATTTAAAGCCGGGCGCTATCATACTGATCGCACCGGAGCAGTACCATCAGGCCACGATCAATACCCGGACGGGACAGGCGTATGAGCGCTACGTTCTGTGGCTGGACCCCGAATATCTAAAGCGGCTGTCCACGGATAAGTCTGATCTGCTGCTGCCATTTCAAAAGACTTATATTACCAGCGCCCATATTCAGCTGACCAGAGATATGCAGATTCTGATCAACAATCTGCTGGAAATGATTTTGACCAGCTCCGTCTCTCAGGAGTACGGCGCCGATCTTCTCACAAATTCCTATATTATAGAGCTTTTAGTCCACATTGCCAGGATGAAGCTGTTCCAGCAGGATACGTATTTAGACCAGCGGCTCAACGATAATCCGGAAAACAGCCCCATCATCACCAATACTCTCAACTATATCAACAGCCACATCTATGAGGATATCAGAATTCAGGACATTACCGACTATCTCTACATCAGCCGCTCCTATCTGTCGAGGGTATTCAACGAGGAGATGGGGCTTTCCGTCCACCAGTTCATCGCAAAAAAGAAGCTGTTTCTGGCCAGACAGGATCTGCTCGGCGGGACGCCTGTAAAGGAGATCTGCCAGAAATACAGTTTTGGAAATTACAGTTCTTTTTACCGGGCCTTCCGGACGGAATTTGGACAATCACCAAGGGCTGTCAGAAAAAATGTTTAAGAGGCTAAAGGGGCTGCGGGCACCGAAGAGGGGCGGAACTGTAGCACAATACGAGAAAAAGGGATTGACACACGTTTTTTTTTGTGTTATTATGCCTTCATCAGATAAAAAAGAATAGTTTTATCCCATTTTAAGGAACCATATGGTTTACTGTTTCTGGAACTAAACAGCCCGCCATATGGTTTTTTTGTTGCCATTTTTTCAATCAGGGAGGTTATTTTATGCAGAACAAACAGGATTTTATGAAGACAAAACCGGTTTTTCCACTTTTATTGTCCATGGCGGCGCCGATGGTGCTGTCCATGCTGATTCAGTCGCTTTACAACATTGTAGACAGTATCTTTGTGGCACGGCTGGGAACGGAGGCGCTTACTGCGGTCTCTCTCGTTTACCCGCTCCAGAATATTGTCCTGTCGCTTTCCGTGGGTGTGGGCGTCGGTATCAATTCGGTCATCGCCAGAAGACTTGGTGAACAGAAAGCGGAGGAAGCCAACAAGGCCGCCTCGATTGGTATGGGACTGACCTTTTTGCACTGCATTCTGATCATCCTTTTCGGTTTGCTTGCAACGAGGCCGTTCCTCTCCATCTTTACTTCTGATGAACAGACGCTTCAATGGGCCTGCCGCTACTCATACATCGTCCTGTGTTTCTCCGCAGGCAGTCTGATTCATATTTGCTTTGAAAAAATATTCCAGTCTGTGGGAGCCATGTTCCTGACGATGATATCCCTGCTGGTTGGTTGTATTACGAATATTATTCTCGATCCGATCCTGATTTTCGGATTGTTCGGCCTTCCCGCCCTGGGCGTCACCGGTGCAGCAGTCGCAACAGTGATCGGGCAGTTCTGCTCCCTGTTCGTCTATCTTGTGATATATGCAAGAAAAGATATCGGTATTAAAATCAGTCCGAAATACTTTTCTCTGGATAAAAATACGATTTTGCAGATTTACAGCGTGGGAATCCCCTCTTCCCTGATGCTGGCAGCACCTTCCCTCATGTCGGGTGTTCTGAATTTTATGCTGACCGGATTTTCCGATATTTACGTGGCGATTCTCGGTATTTACTTAAAGCTGCAGACATTCCTTTACACGCCTGCCTCCGGTATCGTCCAGGCGCTCCGGCCGATCGCGGGTTATAATTACGGGGCCGGCGAACGGGAGCGGCTTCACAAAATAATCCGCTGCAGCATGCTGCTGGTTGCTGCCATCATGGCAGCCGGAACCGCTGCGGCCCTCATATTCCCGGAACAGATCTTCTCTATATTTATTGATGACGCCGCTCTGATCGGTCCGGGCAGCACCGCACTGCGCATCATCTGCCTCGGCTTCCTCGTATCCTCCGTCAGCGTCGTGTACGCCGGAGTGTTTGAGGCACTGGGCTGCGGCAAAAAATCACTGCTGATCTCGCTGATACGGCAGATTATCATCATCATTCCCCTGGGCTTTATCCTGTCCCGAATCTGGGGGCCGGTCGGTATCTGGGTATGCTTTCCAATCGCAGAATTCCTGGCGGCCGGGACGGCGCGTTTTATGGTGAAAAAACAGAATATTTGATGTGGTAAAAAGAGTTATCATTTCGCCTGCACACTTCGATTTGCACAGAAATGACAAAAAATCCGATGTGCCCAGCACATCGGATTTTCCCTTTAAAAGCCTGTTTTCGCCCCGTCATTTATACTTCTGTTTCGTCATACAAAATCTCATCAATCCTTCTCAATTCCTCTTCCGTAAACGCCATGTTCTCCATCGTCTTTAAATTCTCCACGATCTGTTCGGTACGGCTTGCCCCGATTATCACAGATGTCATACCCTTCTTCTGAAGAACCCAGGCCAAAGCCATCTGAGCCAGGCTTTGGCCGCGTCCGTCGGAAATCTCCATCAGACGCTTTGTAATCACCTCCACGGAACCGGTCACATGATTTGCATTTAAAAATACACTTGCCCCGGCTGCTCTGGAGTCTGCCGGAATTCCATTTATGTACTTGCCGGTCAGTATCCCCTGTGCAAGAGGTGAAAATGCGATCGCCCCCACGCCGTGCCTGTTCAGCACATCAAGAACCGCTTCATTCTCCCTGTGAATCATTGACATCTGCATCTGGTGAATCAGACAGTGTATCCCCATTGTGTCAAGCATCCGAACCGCATCTTCCGTCTGCTCCGCGTTGTAATTGGAAATTCCCACGTATAACGCCTTTCCGCTCTTAACAATTCCCGCCAGAGCGTCCATCGTCTCTTCCAGCGGGGTATCCAGGTCCGGTCTGTGGTGGTAGAAAATATCCACATAATCCAGCTTCATGCGTTTCAGACTCTGGTCCAGGGACGCCACCAGATTCTTCTTCGATCCCCATTCCCCGTATGGTCCGGGCCACATATAATAGCCGGCCTTTGTGGAAATAATCATTTCATCCCGATAAGGCTTCAATTCCTCTGTCATCACACGTCCGAAGGTTTCTTCCGCGCTCCCCGCCTCCGGACCATAGTTATTTGCCAGATCGAAATGTGTAATTCCCCTGTCAAAGGATTCCAGCAGCATCTCCCGGCATCCGGTAAAATCCGATGTATTCCCAAAATTATGCCACAGTCCCAGCGACAGGGCTGGAAGAAGCAGGCCGCTCTTTCCGCACCGGTTGTATTTCATGGTCTCATACCGTTCTGCCTTTGCAATGTACTCCATTTCTCGCCTCCGTCTCATTATCGTAAGTTTCTTTATCGTATTACAGTACTAGAAATCCGCCAGTTCGTCAAAATTACGCTTTAACCCATCGGCCAGAACTCTGGCATCCTGTCCGAATACCACCCACTGGATTCCCTTGCTCACAGCCTTTGCTGCCTCTTCCCTCGTCGCTCCGATGGCCGCTCCCAGAGTCAGGCCTTTGGCCCTGACCCGTTTACAGATATCGTCATAGACCGCTGAGAGTTCATACTGCTTCTCCCCTGTCTGGCCATTAATAGACCTTCCTAAGTCCGCTGCTCCAATGAACAGGGAATCAATTCCCTGCACTGCCATGATTTCATCCAGATTTTCGTATCCCTCCAGCGTTTCTATCTGCATGATCTTAAGCACACGGCCATACGCAGTCTGAATATATTCATCCTCGTTGATCAGTCCATACCGTATGGCTCTGATCGGTCCCTGGCCGCGCACTCCGCCATAATCGGGATAGGAGCAGGAACGAACCGCCTCCTTCGCAACCTCTGCGCTGTTCGTGAACGGAAAGATAATTCCATCCGGTCCCATGTCAAGGATCGCCTTCATGGCTTTCGCATCCACTCCCGGCACTCTGACAAATGCGGCACAGCCCGCCCCCTGAGCAGCCACGATGTGATGAAAGATTTCCTGTCTGTCCAGTGGTCCGTGTTCCGCATCAATCCACACGTAATCGTAACCAATATACCCGGCCATCTCACTTACCATGGAATCAGCCATATTCAAAAAGAATCCTTTTACCAGCTTTCCTGCTGCTATCTTTTTTCTGATTCTGTCAGCATGATTCATTCTATTTTCATCTCCATTTCTGTCCGAATTTTACGGACTCTTTTTTTCAACCCTTAACCGCTCCCAGCGTCACACTCGATAAAAACTTATCCTGGAACATAAGGAATACAATAATAAGCGGGATTGTCACCAGCGTACAGCCGGAGAGCACCAGTTCCCACGGTACCGACCGGGCGGAATCCGTCTCATTTAAAGTCGGCAGGATAACCATAATCGGCATCAGTTTCTGCTTCGTCAGCATCATCTTCGGATACAACAGCTCATTCCATTTGCTTAAAAACTGCAGAATTGCAAGCGCACCGATGGAGGGGGAAGAAATCGGAAGAACGATCTTAGAGAAGATTCTCCACTCCCCGGCTCCGTCGATTCTCGCAGCCTCAATCAGAGAATCCGGAATCGACATCATATACTGGCGCATCAAAAACATGGCAAATACATTGGCCGCCCCCGGAATGATCTGCACCCGGTAGGTATTCAGCCACTTCATTTTGGAAAAAATCAGATACAGCGGCGTGATGTTTAACTCGGCCGGTATCATCATGGTGATAAGGAGCAGCAAAAACAACACATTTCTGCCGCGGAATTTGAACTTTGCAAATGCATACCCCGCCATGGAGGCCAAAAGGCAGGACAGCGCCGTGTAACTGGCCGCCACAAAGATGGAATTGCCAAAGGTTCTTAAGATCAGGCCGGAATTAAAGCTTAAAAGGCGCTTAAAATTCGCCAGTGTCGGATGGACCGGAAACCCGGCAGAGTTTGTATACAGCTCCTGGGAAGTCTTTAAAGAGCCGGTAATCATGATAAACACCGGAAACACTGCTATAAAACATGCAAAGATAACAACGGCATTCAGCAGAACCGCTTTCCCCTGTCTTTTCGTCATTCCTCATCACCTCCCAAAACCTTCAGCTGAACCAGTGTCAGAACCAGAATCACTGCCACCAGAATCCACCCGGCTGCAGACGCCATTCCAAACTGGCCCCCCGACATACTGTTGATGATCAGGTTGATATAGGGCGCAACCTTCATGGACGGATCGTAGTTCTGTGCAAGCAGCAGATTCGGCTCCGTATAGATTTTAAAGGAACCAATGGCGTTGGTGATAAATGCCACCATGAATGTGGGCTTCATCATCGGAAGAATAATATGCCACAGGTTCTGGAGCCCGCTGGCTCCATCGATGGAGGCCGCCTCCGTGATATCCTCTCCGATCGTCGTCAGGCCTGATAAGTAGATGATAAAATACCAGCCGATGCCGCGCCATGACAGAAGTACCACGACAGTCCAGCGCATCCAGGCCGGATCTGTCAGAAACGGAATTGTCTTTCCAAGTATCTGGTTGATAACGCCGACTCTCTCACCGAAAATAATTTTGAAGCAGAGGGAACTCGCAACTACCGCACAGATCTGCGGCAGAAAAATAAGCGGTTTATAGATGGAACGCATTTTTCCCGCACTTTTTGACTTAACGGCCAGAGCAAGCAGAAACGAGAACGCCATCGTCGGAATAAAGCTGAAAATAAAGTAAAAGACTGTATTCCCCAGACATTTCCACATTGTATCGTAATGAAAAAGATTTTTATAATTTTGCAGTCCCACCCATTTTGCCGCGCCATATCCGCTGTATTTGAAGAAGCTTAAGCCCAGGGAGTAGAGGGCCGGCCAGAGAAAAAACAGCAGATAAATTACCATAAACGGCAGCAGAAACAGATAGGGGACGGCGGTTTTCTTTAATTTATACCGGTTCAAACTGTCTACGCCTCCTTGAGTATCGAATTGTATTCAAGAGAAAAGGCGACGAAATGCTTCATCGCCTTTCTCCCTGCACACTTGCCGGATCGGCCCATTCTACCCTTTTATTCGAACGGATTCCCGATCTGATTGATCATATCATCCTGAGCCGCCTTCAACGCCTCATCGAGTGTCATATTCTCCTGTAAATACTCATCAAGATACTGAAGAACAATCTTCTGCTCCTGGGAAGAGGCCGGATTATATGGGAAAATCTTTAAATATTCCATGGCTTCACTGTTCACCTTGCCAAGGCTGCATGCATAATATTCGTTGTCACCGTTATAGTACTCGTCTTCAGCTGCGGATTTCAAAGCTGGAAGTACACCGGTTACATCGAAAATAATCCTGGCTGCCTCCTCGTCGAAGCACATCTTTGTCATAATCTCCGCTGCCAGTTCCTTATTTCTGGCTGCTGCCGGAATTACCCAGATTGCGCCGCCGGCGTCAGAACCTTCTCTGATTTCTTCCGGCCATGGGGCCATAGCCCATTTTCCCTTCTGGCTCTCAAGGTTAAAATTCTTAAAGTCTGTCTTGAACCAGCCGCCGATGAGCTGGGAAACGATCTCGCCATTATCAAATGCCGGCGTCCAGTCTGCAGACCACTCCGCCGCGCTGGACATCACATCAGAATCATACAGCTTCTTCATCCGTTCAAAGGTCAGCTTAACGTCTTCATTGGAAGCCAGGTTATAGTTACCGTTTTCATCACAGAAGCCCGCTCCCGTACCGCTTAACATCATCATGAAATCATATCCCTGAGTCGGTACATTATAATTTTCCATGCATGCATTCGGATATTTCTCTCTGATTTTTTCTCCGGCCGCGATAAATTCATCTATTGTCTTCACTTCCCGCACATCCACACCGCACTCCTCAAAGATATCCGCGCGGTAGAACCACACTTTTGGCTTAACCTCTCTCGGCAGCGCGTAATAGGTGTCATCGTACTTCATAATACTCTTTGCGGCGTCGATAATCCTGTCCTCGTATTCCGCTATGTAATCATCTAACGGATAAAGAACGCCTGCCTTTGCAAATTCGGGAAGCTGGGTGTAATTCAGGCGTACAATATCCGGAACATTTTCACCGGAGGTTAATGCGAGTCTCAGTTTATCCGCTACATCGCCGTCTCCGCTGCCTCCCAGCTGTACTTCAAAATCCACCTTTTCCGCCAGATCCGGATTCTGTTCCAAAAATTTGGCATTGATCGTTTCATAGTTTTCCGTGGAAGGGAATACCATCATGGACAGGGTCGTCTTCTCCCCCGATGCAGCCCCGCCTGTGGTCTCCTTCTTCTCTCCTGCTTCAGTCTGTACCGCAGACTCTCCGCCCGCCGGTGCCTCACTCTTTGTCCCACAGCCCGCAAGCATGGTTCCCACCATCATCGCACTCAGTGCAAGTGCCGTAATTCTTCTCCTTTTCATAACTCATGTCCTTTCTCTCGTGGTTTTTCATAACTGTTCAAGTAAATACTGGCCAATATCTCTCTTGTTTGTAACCCTATTATATTGGATTTACAATTTTCTGAACATATGCTAATATTACTATATTCTTTAAAATCCTACGATTTGTTGGGAAACACACTGGTAATTTATGGAGAAAAGGGGGATTTTCATGTTTCATCTTCTAATCGTCGAGGACGAAAAACGAACGCGCGAGGGTTTATGCCGCCATATCGACTGGAACGGAATCGGAGTCGACCCAGTAACTGCTGTCGCCGGTGGAATGGAAGCGCTGCTGGCAGTGGATGAAATCCGCCCCGACATTCTGCTGTCCGATATCCGGATGCCTCATATGACCGGCATCGAGCTGGCATCCATCATCCGTAAAAAATTTCCCAGATGTAAAATCATCTTTCTAAGCGGTTATGCAGACAAAGAATATCTTATGTCCGCCATTGAGCTGAAAGCAGTCAACTACATAGAAAAGCCCATCGATCTGACTGAGATACGGAATGCGGTGGCAAAAGCGGTGGTGCAGCTGGAATCCGAGCTGAAGGACGAGCTGATCCACAGTGGGTTTCAGAAAACGCTCCCTATTATCCACGAAGAAATCGTCTCTGCCCTCATCTCCCCGGATTTAAACTGGGAAAAGTTCAGCCAGGACTTTATCCCCCTCTATTTTACCTGGAGTAAAATAGGAAATTATTCTGTATCCTGTATCCGGCCGGGCAGAAAGCTTACCAATGATTCAGAGGCAAAGAAATTTCTCGCCTGTATTTTAAAAGCGCTTGAGAAGGTTCCCGGCCTGACCTCAGATGATTATCTGTGTACCATGATGTCACCCAAGGAAGCTGTACTCATCTGCAGAAACCTTTTATCCCCGGCCATATCCTCCGTTTTTAAAGAGCAAAACGCTGCGTTCACGGAAAACAGCCTTCCGGAGGCTTCATTCGGAATCAGCACTCCCTGTCTCTCTCTCACCGGAATTTCGGAACTCTATCACGCGGTATCCCGGAGTACAGAATATGAAAGCTTCTATTCCGAGAAATACGGAATCTTCGATTTAACAGTACCGCTTCATGCAAAAGAAGCTCCTAAGAATCTTTTCAGCTCCAAGGAGCTGACTCTGTCCGGTGCAGAGACGCTGTTTGATACCCTGTCCCGTGAAAAATATACGGATATTCCCTTTATTCGCGGGGAACTGTATAAAATCTATATGATGGCCATAGAAAAAAGCTGGGATGAAAAAGTGGTATCCTGGGATGAATTTGAGATGTTCTCTTTTGAGGAATACAGGGAATTGATTTGCTATGAAGTCAATACCATACAGCTTCTGGGAAGCGATATCTATGACATTAAAATCAAAAATGCGGTACACTATATCCTGTGGAATTATTCAGATGCAGACCTTTCCATCAAAGTCATTGCAGACCACGTAAATCTGTCTCAGAACTATTTAAGCACACTGTTCAGAAAACAGACCGGCACCACGATCAATGATTTTATCTTAAATATCCGCACGGAAAAAGCGTGCCGCCTCTTAAGCGGAACAGATCTAAAGCTTTATGAGATTGCGGAGAAAATCGGTCTTTCAGACGCCAACTACTTAAGCACCGTCTTCAAAAAACGGTATGGTGTCACGCCCACACTTTACCGAAAAACCGTACAATGACCCCGGACGGAGTACGGAAAAGCCCTGCAGAAGGAGAATACCCATGAAAATAATCCGTAATATCAAGCGCTGTTTTTCTTCCATGAACTATATGAAGAAGCTGTTTTTCTCTTATTTCTTCATTATCTTCCTGATACTCATGATCTTCTCTATGACCAGTTCCTACTATTCATCTAAATCGGAGACGAAGCAGGCACTTTATACAGCCAGGAACATGCTGCATCAGACGACGGAATTCCTTAGCTACAAGGTGACATCCATTAAAAATATCATCAACGTAATCAGCGCTGATGAGACGATTCAGACGCTCATTGCTGCAAGTGATGAATTTACCCGGGAAAGCCAGAACAACTGGATTATTTTAAGCACCACCGCCAAGAGTATCATGTATAATGCCAACACCTCCAAGGACATTCACAATATCCGTCTTTACGCGCTCGAGGGCTCCATCTCTTTCGAAAACAGCAAGGAATTCAGCCAGCTGACCGACGAGGAAAAAGAACGGTGGAATGAACGTTCATCTGAGAAGAAAAATATCAGTTCTCTGTGGCTTCCCGCCTCGTTTTTCAGTTCCTCAGACAAACTCGGGGCAATCACCTATGTGAAGAAAATTCCGGATTCAAAAAACCTCAATCAATACCTGGGTACTCTGACTGCAACCATCAACAATTCGGCCTTCCGGGATGTGATTGCCCAGGCGGCAGCTACTCTGCATACCTCCGTACTCCTTTATAATTCTTATGGGGAGACGATCATGTATCACGGAGAAGAAGGTTTCTTTACTCCAGAAGACATTGAAGCGCTTCAACTGCAGACAGTTTCCGACACGGATTCAGAGCTCCAGCGGATCAAATATCATGGAGAAAATTATTTTATCGGAATCCGGCCTATCAGCGGCTGCGACTGGACCCTGGCTATTTTAACTCCCTCCTCCGATATTTTAAGTGCTACAAGGCGTTATCAGCAGCAGACACTGATTCTCGTCATTCTGCTGATTGTTCTCCTGATTCCGGTACTGTACCGGACTTCAAAACAGTTAAGCTCCCGCATCTATGTGCTGAAGGAATATATCTCCAGAGCCGTGAACGCCAATTTTGAAATCGAACCGCTTTGCAACGGAAGTGATGAAATCGGTGTTCTGACAGACAGCTTCAATGATATGGTCAGACAGATTTCCGGTCTTCTGAAGGAACAGTACAAACTGGGATATGAAATCAAGGATCTGGAATTTCAGGTGCTGCAGTCACAGATCAATCCTCACTTTCTTTACAACACCCTGGATATGATCTACTGGCTCGGAATCGACAGTCAGACACCCGATGTGGCTGATGCCGCCAGGGAACTTGGCCGTTTTTATATGCTTAGTCTCGGCCATGGGGAAACCATCGTCACAGTAAAGAATGAACTGGACCATGTTGCCGCCTATGTCAATATTCAGAACATGCGGTTTGAAAACCATTTCAAACTGATCACTGATGTGCCGGAGGCACTATACAACTACAAAATCATCAAAATCATTCTGCAGCCTCTGGTTGAAAATGCGATTCTCCACGGACTCCGTGAAAAGAGTTCTGAGTCCGGAACGATCACCATAAAAGCCAGGCTTGATGACGGTGTTATCACAATCTCCATCGAGGATGACGGCGTTGGAATTCCGCCTGAAAAGCTGGACTCCCTTCTTACCAAAAATGAAAAGTCCGGATACGGCGTATGGAATATCCATGAGCGGATCCAGCTTTCCTATGGCCCTCAATACGGCCTCCGCTACACCAGCAGGCCGTATATCGGAACCACGGTATATATCACATTTCCGGCGCTGTTATAAGAATAGGGCCGACTGCAAAAAAGAAGGAAATCAGACTTAACCGGTTTCTGCGCAGTGCAGTACCATGATCTGATTTCCTTCCTTTTGTAAAAGATTATCCCTAAAGTTAAAAAGCAGCTTTCTGCTACGGCTTCTTATCCGCCGTATCACTCTGGCTCTTTCCCTCCTTCTTCAAAGCCTTCAACTCAGCCTTTACATCTTTCAAAAATGCATTCCATTCATCCTCATGCGCTACAAAATACCTGGGGCAGTCCTTGCCCGTAGCGTCATAATGGCGTATCACGTCTTTTTCCGTCAAATCCAGTTCCAGGCAGAGCCAGGCAGTCAGCCTGACCAGCGAATTGTATGTAGCATCCGTAAACTTTCCAGTCTCATCGGGATGGCAGTTCTCAATGGAAACCGAATCCAGATTCTTTTCCTTCGATGTAGAATAAGCGATCTCATCAAGCGGGATTCCCTGAAGAATCTCCCCGTCAAGGCCGATCACGAAATGACTGCTGGCCGAGGTCGCATTGTCTCCCTTCTGGTCTTTTAAGTTATTAAAATAATTCCAGTTCTGCTTCGCACTCGTTCCCGGATTTGCAACATAGTGAATGATGATCTCATTCACCTGTTTCATCTTGATTCCGGGTCTGGAATACGGATTCACTTCAAAAAAATCCTGAGTGATCCAGTCCGGGGCCACAAGTGCGCTCAAATCAATCTCCCGCCGCGCCGTCCTGCTTTCCACATACAGGCTCAGTGCACCTAAAACCGCTCCGGTCAGAAGAGCCAAAAACGCGGAAAAGATTCCAAACAGGATTCCCGCTTTCCGCCGCTGCCTCTTAAGCCTTCTCTGTCTTCGTATTCTGGAGCGCCTCCGCATCTCTAAATCTTCGTATCTTTCCCTATCCTGCTTCATTCGTAATGGCTCACCTCGCCCCCGTTTTACTCTTACATAAGTGTAAAGCGTGAGGGCCTGAAATGTCAACATTCATACTATTAAGCTTTTATTACGAATTTCTTCCTGTTTTTACAGTAATTCATTAAATTTTGCAGCTTTTTAAAACATCAGGCTTTTCCCATGTATATACTGACAATAGAATAGTTATTGATCAGGAAGGAAGGCATCTTATGAATCCAAATCATGAATCATGCCAGAGCCCCTGCCCGGGCTGCTGTCCAAACTGCTGCCCGAACTGCTGTCCTGCTCCAGGGCCAGGACCATGCCCGTGTCCCTGTCCAAACGGCTCTGTCGGGCCGACAGGACCTCAGGGACCTCGCGGTGCAACTGGCGCAACTGGTCCTCAGGGGCCTCGCGGCGCTATGGGCCCGACGGGGCCTCAAGGGCTTCGCGGCGCCATGGGCCCGACTGGGCCTCAGGGGCCTCGCGGTATAATGGGACCAGCCGGACCTCAGGGAATCACAGGACCGCCAGGCCCCATTGGTTCCAGAGGTACGGCGGGGCTTCAGGGGCCAACGGGCGCCCAGGGAGACAGGGGACCGATCGGACCTACCGGGGCCCAGGGCTGCAGGGGAGCTACTGGACCGGCCGGACCTCAGGGTGACCCGGGACCAACAGGTCCTCAGGGTGTCAGGGGGCTCAAGGGAGATACAGGCTCCCAGGGGCCAACAGGGCCTGCCGGCAGTACCGGCCCCGCAGGACCTCAGGGAATCGCAGGACCTACCGGACCGGAAGGTCCCATGGGGCTTCAGGGACCTCGCGGCGCTACTGGAATCCAGGGACTGCAGGGGCTGCCGGGGCCGGAAGGTCCGAGAGGAATTCAGGGCAGCACCGGACCGGCTGGACCAACTGGAGCTGCTGGAGCTACCGGAGAGGCCGGGCCGACTGGTCCGAGAGGGGATCAGGGACCGGCCGGCGTACCAGGACCAGCAGGAATTACCGGAGCGACAGGGCCCACAGGCCCTACAGGCAGTACAGGCGCGGCGGGCGAGGAAGGCCTGGCGGGCGCCACCGGAGCTACCGGGGCCATGGGACCGGCCGGGCCGACTGGACCAACCGGAGAAACAGGCAATACCGGACCTGTGGGACCAACCGGCGTTACCGGACCGACCGGAGCCACCGGACCGGTTCCCGACGACATCTACGCATCCTTTATCAATTTCGCCGCACTGCTTACCGACGCCTCTCTCATTCCCATGGGAATTGGAGTTTCCGATCCCACGGGAAATATTGTATTATCAGACCCGACACGAATCACGCTTGCCCCCGGAATATACGCCATTTTTTACGAGGTATCCGCTTTACTTGCCGATTCCGGCTTCATGCAGGTCACCCCTTACTATAATAATGCCCCCCACATTGAATATGGAATCTACTTCATGACCAATTCCGGGCGTTCCAGCGCCTTCGGTTCTGTATCATTTATGATCGAAGTCCCGGTTCAGACCGTATTCAACCTAACCTTCAACAGCCCGGTAACTGCTACCGAAGGGACGCTTACCATGGTGATCCATAAACTGAGACGAGAGGTATAAAATAAGACTGCCGGTCTTTTAAGGCAGCACTTTCATCATAGAAAAACAGAGCCGGACAGTGTATGAAGTTACCCGTTCACACACTGTCCGGCTCTGTTTTCCCGATATCAGCATCCTGAAGACACCGTCTTATTCCGGGCACCGCCCTTACTCCTTCCGGATGCCAGCACTCCCACTGTCAGAATCACGGGAAATACCAGTGCTGCCAGAATTCCAATCCTTAAATCATCTCCAAATGCCCCGGAGATACGGCCTACCACAAGAGGCCCTCCGGCACACCCGATATCACCCGCCAGTGCAAACATGGCGGTTCCTCCGCCCGGAATCTTTTTCATGGCCAGGCTGAAGGTGGAGGGCCACAGCGCCCCCACCGCAAAGCCGCAGAGTGCGCAGCCCGCCAGGCTCAGCACCGGCCACGGAGATAAGGCGATCAGCAGATAGCTTACCACGCAGAGCCCGCCGCTCCCCAGCATGATCCTCTCCAGCGAAATTCTGTCGCTGTATTTTGCAGATACCACCCTGGAAACCCCCATAAAGAATGCAAACGCGCATGGTCCGGCCAGATCCCCAACGCTTTTGGACACATGCAGTCCCGACTCGGCAAATGCGGACGCCCACTGGCTCACCGCCTGTTCGCTTGCTCCCGCACAGATCATCAGCACCATCAGGATCCAGAACACCATTTTTCCGGAAAGCCTGCGGATCGATAAGCCTTCCTCCTCTTCCGCCAGTGTCCGGATCGGAACCAGAAAGAAATACAGCGCGTTGGCCAACGGCACAGCGGCCCAGATCACGGCCAGCACCTGCCATTGATCGATGCCAAACAGATAAAAGAACGCTGTTGACAGAATGACAACTCCCATGTGCCCCCAGCAGTAAAAAGAGTGGAGAAGGCTCATGGCCGCCGCCTTCCTCTCCGTGGGACACGCCTCCACGATCGGACTCACCAGCACTTCAAGCAGACCGCCGCCGACAGCATACAGAATAATAGCTGCCATCAGCCCCGAATAGCTGTCCTCCATCATCTGCGGAAACAGTGCCAGTCCGATCAGACCGGCGGCGGCCAGGATATGTGCTGCCACAATACTGATGCGGTAACCGATACGGTCCACAAAATGCGCCGCCAGGAAATCCACCAGCAGCTGAACGCCAAAGTTCACGGTGACAAGAAACGATATCTTTCCCAGAGATATCCCGTAACTCCTCTGAAATGTCAAAAACAGCAGCGGTGCAAAATTATTCACCACCGCCTGGGTGATATAACCAATATAGCAGGCATTTATGGTATGCTTATAGTTTTGTCTGATCTGGCTCGTCATACTGTCCGTCCTTCTGTCCTTCTCTACAGTACCTGGAATTCACAGTTCAAAATCGTCTGATAAATCTCCTCTTCACTGGAACACAGTTCCAGATCGTGGATCAGCGGGGTCGTCTTTACCATGCGCATCAGTGTGACGACCGCCGGAATATGTTCTTTGGAATCACGGCTTGCAAGGCATAAGATCACCTTCGCCTTCTTTTCCCCGAAGTGAACCGGCTGCCGGCTGACCAGCAGGCTTAAGCTGGTCTGATAAATCCCTTCCACTCCTTTTCCATGCAAAAGCGCGAAGGAATCGTCCGATACCGCGTAGAATCCCTGTTCTTCTATGAATTCTATCATATTTTCCGTGTAAGTACTATCAATAAATCCTCTTTTTTCCAGCAGAGCCGCACTCTCCCTCACCGCAGCCTTCCACTCATATTCCTCATCCGTCAGACGGATGCAGTCGAACTTTAAGAAGCTGCTGAAGCTCTTGGGATTGTGTACCTCCTTCACGGTCTGGTATCCCAGTTCCCGCTCGATGACCTCCATAACCCTCGCCCTGGTGGCTTCATCGAGAAATCCCAGCTTTTCCTCGATGGAGTAAAACCCGGAAAGAATCGTTTTTCGGGGAATATCCAGCTGTTCGATGGCCGCCTTATCTTCCGGCCGCAGGATGGGATTTACCACGATACATGGTTTGGGAAGGCTGTTGTTCAGCCTGATCGTCGACAGCACATAGTCAATCCCGGCCCAGTCCGGGTATGCGGACAGCTTGTAGATGGGAATTGTGTCCATGATGTGGATCTGGTACTCGCTGAGCAGAGATTCCTTTAACATGGTTGTCGTACCGTAGCCGTGGCCGCAGACTAAGAGCACCCGCTTATAGGGCGCGCTCTTCATTCGTCTGATACTGGCCATAAAGCAGACGGTCAGGTAGACAATCTCATCCTCATTCGCAGTATCCTTTAAGGTGTCGATTTCCCGGCAGACGGCGGTCATCACCGAGTACAGCTTCCGCTCCTCCGGCCCTAATAAGGATATCATGTGGTCATTGATCTCCACGTGGTTCCGGATCCGCTGAATCAGCGGAATCATATGGTTTAACAGCCCCTCCGCCAGCGTCCTGTCCTTGTCAAACGGCATGTCCAGCCGCTTCGACATGGCCGCAATAAGGGAAAATGTGACAGACTGCGCGTGGACGGGATCCACCTCCGCCCCGCTTCCCGTCATCTTATTGGTAAAATCATACATTTTAGCCATCATATACACATGGTACTCCGATACCGGCCGCCCGATGATCTCCTCCAGCTTCCCGGCAAACCGACCGTAGATCTCCCGGTCAAATTCCGGCATTACCGTGATATCCAGGGGATATTCCTTATCGTGGAGAATGAACCACACGAGCACCACGATATTGGACATGTACCACAGGTAGGAACTGCTGGTCAGTGTGCACCCCAGCTCCTCTAAAAGCCCGTCCACAGCCATCACCACATTGGCGATGGACACGCCCTCGAACGCCTTATGTATGATGTGAATGCAGTAAAATTCATAGGAATTATAATTGGTAAACGGATTGATCAGATAATCAATATATTTTCTGAACTCCTGGTTCATCAGAGTCGTTCTCTTAAGCTTTGGACCGGCCAGATAGAAATGGCCTGAGTAGCCGATTCCCATCTCATTCTTTTTCAGTTCTTCATCCAGGGCCGCCATATCATTTTTCACGGTAGACCGGGAAACGCCGAACTGCTCACTCAGCTTATTGATCTTCAGATCTTCATTCCGGATCATCAGAATTAAGAGCAGGATCGACATGCGTTCCTTCCCCGTATAGACCACCCCGTTCCCCTCTTCCAGGCCCTTTAAATCCAGACTGGCCGGATATGTCAGCAGACCTTTGGAGTGCTTCTCGATCTCCGGAAGATGCTCCAGCGATAAAATATCATTGATCCGGTCCACGTCATAGCGCACACTCCGCTCCGAGACCCCCAGTTCCTTCGCCATCTCCCTGTAGGTGGATTCTCCCTGTGATTTTAAATATCGGATAATATTCAGCATTCTTCCGTTAAACATAGTCCATCCCCTGCGGCCGCGCCGCTTTTCTTTTCTGCTCCCAATACAGAATCGAGTAGGAGGGAGTGATTAACTCCCGTCCTCTCACACCACCGTGCATACCGTTCGGTACACGGCGGTTTCAACGGTTGACGTGCACGGACTGATAGGCTGTGGCTAAATCATAATAGCCTCTG
>NZ_JANFYJ010000460.1:0-293 GCF_024460495.1 Hungatella sp. SL.1.14
TTCCGGCAAATCCGGCCAATTTCCTTTAAAATAGCCAGGTTCGCCTCATGGACCTTTGTAAGATCGTAATTCTCCATTTGGTTTCCCTCTCCCCATGCCAGGAACGTCTTAAGCGAATCCCCACGTCCGGGCTTCTTTCGTCTAGCTGTTTTTCTTTACTGCTTCTATAATCGCTGCGGCCATATAATCAGTCATTTCATCTGTCATGCCCGGGTATACTCCGATCCAGAACGTATCCGCCATGATCCGGTCGGTGTTGTTTAACTCTCCTACAATCCGGTATCCGGACTTTG
>NZ_JANFYJ010000461.1:0-293 GCF_024460495.1 Hungatella sp. SL.1.14
AGCAGCGGCAGAACAACCCTGAAAAACTTGCGGAACACCGTACAGCCGTCGATCTCAGCGGCTTCCTCCAGCTCCTTCGGCACCGTGCCCTCTATGAATTCCTTAAACAGGAATACCGCCTGCGGCGTATTGATGGCCACATTGACGAGAATCACTGCAAACGGAGTGTTCATCAAATGAAGGCTCTTTACGATATTATATAAGCTGACAATGTTCATCTGAAACGGCACGATCAGTCCGGCCAGGAAGAATAAAAACATACGGTTTCCCATTTTCGTCTTCGTTCTCGCCAG
>NZ_JANFYJ010000462.1:0-292 GCF_024460495.1 Hungatella sp. SL.1.14
AGAATAATTGGCAGGGCCGCCATAAATTTGGAGCGGAGAGCTGCCAATTATTCTTTTTTTCCTTTTTTTATTTTACTCTACAATTCTTTTATTCGGCATTTCTTATTCAATCCTCGTATCGGTGGTTACAATCCTGTTTAAGGTAAATTATCGGAAATCTTTCACAGTCAGGCAGCTGATGGTTCTGGTGGGCACACAGTTTTTGATGGCTCTTCTCAGCTTTTTTTGCATCCTTAAGCCTTCCTCTCTGTATACTTCTCAATCTGATTGTTCCATTTCTGCTGGTCTTTCT
>NZ_JANFYJ010000463.1:0-292 GCF_024460495.1 Hungatella sp. SL.1.14
CTTGCTTACCAGTTCTTCCACTTCTTTTATCAGGAACGGGATGTTTAACGCTACGCCGTTTCCTATCACGCTCGTTGTATGGCTGTAGAATACACCGGACGGCAGAAGGTGGAGTGCGAACTTGCCATAGTTGTTAATGATCGTATGTCCTGCGTTGCTGCCTCCCCGAAAGCGGATGATGATGTCGGATTCTTTCGCCAGCATATCCGTAATTTTTCCTTTTCCCTCGTCGCCCCAGTTGGCGCCTACTATTGCTCTTACCATTTGCTTATTTCCTCCTTTAACTCGTTGC
>NZ_JANFYJ010000464.1:0-292 GCF_024460495.1 Hungatella sp. SL.1.14
CTTCTGTTCAACAGGCCGCTTAAGGTATCATGGCCGGCCTCAAACTCCAGCCGTTCATAAAGACGTCTCTTCTTAATCTCATTTGCAATATTATAGGCAATGGTATCCAGCGGCCGGATGGTGTCCTGGTTAATGTTCGGATTATCCACCCCGATATATCCCGAAAAAGCCGTTTCATCTTCAAACGGTACTGCAAACAGGCTGCGAGCCCTGCGCCTCTTCAGGAACTGATATTCACTGGGATATGTGTACTTTAATTCTTCCACCCTTGAGATAATCAGGTGCTGCTTTC
>NZ_JANFYJ010000465.1:0-292 GCF_024460495.1 Hungatella sp. SL.1.14
CGTGGTTTATCTGCTGGGGGTATCTTTGATAGGGATTAAAAGAATAAAGCGGAATAATTGAATATAATTAAGCAAAGATATCTTTAAAAAGGCAGGCTGAAAGAAAATATCAGCCTGCTTTTTAAATTAACAACTATTATCTTCTTTAATCCATCTTATGGGGCCTGCGTATTTTTTTCACTGACAATGTTTTATTCTCTGATTCATATGCCTAACGGACGGAGTTGCCCATTCTTCATGATATACCACGCATATCACAAAGAAGATTGCGGCATTCTGTCCAAGTACGTCC
>NZ_JANFYJ010000466.1:0-292 GCF_024460495.1 Hungatella sp. SL.1.14
CCAAGGCGGTGATCGATGCCATCGTACCAAACTATATAGCCGGATTTATCTATGGCGGTCTGGTGGAATCCTACTCCAGCGAGCAGAATCCCAGAATGATGGCCATGCAGGCTGCCACGAAGAGTGCGCAGGATATGCTGGATGAACTGGCAATTACCTATAACCGGGTCCGCCAGGCTGCCATTACCCAGGAGATCACTGAGGTAATCAGCGGAGCCAAGGCCCAAAAAAAGAAGAAGAAAAAATAACAGACAGGAGGAGTCCTCACGAGCTGTGAGAAACAGATTATGAA
>NZ_JANFYJ010000467.1:0-292 GCF_024460495.1 Hungatella sp. SL.1.14
ATTTTTCTTTCCCATCTCCAGCAGATCTTTTACTCTAACAAATGACATAAGAAACCTCCTTCTCCCTCTACATCTCTTCAACAGGCTCAACGCTGTCATGCGTCACAGGCCCTAAGTATTTATACGCTTCTTTCAGCACTTTTGCGAAGTGGCCGTGAATACCGCTCACATGGTGGATATATGGCCCGTACATCAGCTTCTTTTCCCATCTCACCCAGTCGTTTACTTTAAACCACACGTAGTTTCCTGTAGTCTTCGGCCCCTCAGTACCCTCTCCCTCATCAGCCAGAAG
>NZ_JANFYJ010000468.1:0-292 GCF_024460495.1 Hungatella sp. SL.1.14
TGAGTTTGTTCTCCTTTTTTGTTTATTTCCAGCTGACAAGACTGATTATCAGAAGTACAATCATAATTTCAACCATGTAGACGGTGTGGTCGTGCTGGGACGGTGTGACAAGCAGACTCTGAGCTTTTTAAAAAAATACTTTAACTGCGTTGCCTACACCGGTCTCAATATTCTGGATGCCAAATACGATCAGGTCATCAGCGACGGATACCAGGCCTCTCTGACCGCTGTGAATCACCTGATGGGCCTCTGACACACCAGAATCGGATATATTGGTGAGACTCAGGACGAG
>NZ_JANFYJ010000469.1:0-292 GCF_024460495.1 Hungatella sp. SL.1.14
CGACAATCTGGCAGGCTGTGTTTTTAACCGTCTAAACGGAGATTGCCAGATTGTCGGATAGAACGTTCGTCCTTTTCCATTTATCATGGATGGGCGGTGCAAATATCATGGACTGCCGTGCCAGCTATCTACACAGCTCCTACACCGCCTGACACCTAAACTATCGTGTGCCAGGGACTCGACTATGACCCCTCGGACTATTCATAAAGCAATCAAGCCTTTATCCTCGTACCTGGCCTTTCTTCTTGCCATTCAGTCGCAACCGTGATAGTTCGGCTGACTTATGACGTTA
>NZ_JANFYJ010000047.1:0-22749 GCF_024460495.1 Hungatella sp. SL.1.14
AAGATATTGTCAAGCGAAATGAGCGGATCGTCAAGTTCTTTGAGGAACAGAAGAACCGGGATACGCTGAATCGGATGCGGCAGCTTCTGGGCCAGCAGAGGAAGGAAGAGGAGTACCTGGATGGGGAACGTGTGTACAAGCCGCGGGTAGGAAAGGAGTGAGGGTTGATGAATCAAGAGACAGCGGAACGGATTGCAAAGGAGGCGGCCTTAGAGGCGGTAAAGGAATTCAAAAAGTCAGAGCGCAAGGAGAAACGAGTGAAGATATTCCAGAATACTAAAAAGCTGATGGAGAACTATAACCGAATCTGCCGGAGCGTACAGGAGGGGATATCTGATTTGTCAGATATGGACGACAGCGACGAGTTGGAAGGATTCACCGAAGAGGATATCTTTATAAACAGCATTCTTAAAAGCAAGTTACGGAGCGTAGTAATGATTGCACATATTGACAAGTGTCTGAGCCTTCTCGAAGAGGAAGAGTACTCAAAGAATACGCCGGAGAAGTATCTGGCATTCAAGTATTACTATTTAGATGGAATGACCTATGAGAACATAGCCGAAGTGTATGGGTACGTGGATCGGACGGCTAGGCGGTGGGTGACGGAACTCACCAATATACTGAGCGTGTATTTATTCGGATCAGATGCAATTATGTTGGATTAGAGGCTTGACAAGAGCGTGTCAAAATCGTGTCCTTGCAATGTCCGAATGGACGAGTTATAATTGTATTATGCAAAATTAGGTAAACAGAAAAAGCCATTTTGCATAACATCCCCAATGAACGGCCACCGGCTTTTACCGGTCGGCGGCTGATTTATCCTCCATAATTCATGTTTCTCCTTTAACTGAGTTCTTACAAATATGTAAGGGCTCTTTTTGAATAATACGTATAATATGTATTGAAACTATTGACAATACGTACTGCACGTGCTATAATTATAGCATAAGGAGGACAGAGATGAGGTTCAGAGAAGTTGAAAAAATGATTTTACAAGATGGCTGGTATGAAGTAAAACAAGTTGGTTCTCATCATCAATATAAACACCCAACTAAGAGCGGAAAAGTTACAATACCAGAGCATAAAGGCAAAGACATTAATATGACAGTTGTAAAATCAATACTTAAGCAGGCGGGGCTGTAAAGCTCCCAATGCCTGCATGAAAAGGAGGAAAATGATGAAATTAGTTTATCCGGCAATATTTACACCTTACGAAGATGGAAGCGGAGGTTATGCCGTTGAGTTCCCGGATCTGCCCGGTTGTGTTACTGGTGGAGATGATATGGCAGAAGCGATCTTTATGGCAGAAGATGCTGCCAGCGGCTGGGTACTCACAGAACTGGAGGATGGCAAGAAGGCGCCTAAAGCGTCAGAGTTCGGAGGCATTAATACAGAGCCTGGCCAGTTTGTGAATATGGTTGCTTTGGATATGGACGCCTATGCTGAAAAGTACGGAAGCAAGGCGGTAAAGAAGACTCTTACAATTCCTGCATGGCTCAATACCTACGTGGAAGAAAATAACATTAGTTGTTCTGCCGTTTTACAGGAGACGTTAAGTAAAATGGCACAGTCATCAATGCAATAAATTATAGAACCTCATTTTGGGCACTCGGTTACGGCGGGTGCTCTTTCCCTATGGATATTTGAGCTATTAGTTGAATTTCAAGGTTAATGCAACTTTCTTAAAGTAAATGCAACTGGCAGCGTATATAGGGGGTGTATTTACTTTGAAAATTTACTTATTTGAGCTATTTTAGGTTTTGTTATAAGGTATGTGTTTTCTTTTAGCATAAAATGTGATAAAATTGCATAATCTATGGGGGAATGACAATGAGATGGAAAGATAAAAAAAAACATTATCAGAAAAATAAAATTGCTAAGACAATGCGAGCCTTACAACGCAAAAATAAAAAGAAAGCAAGAAAGCATCATTGTAATAAAGATGTTATTTATAGTACGGAGACTAGTAGAATTTTATGTGAAAAAAAATTTTATAGCAAGAGTGTGTCTGATTATGTATTGATAAAAATGAATGGGACAGTACTAATAACGATACCTAAGGATTTTTCTATATCTAAAAATGCAGATGAAGTTATATATTTATTGAAAAAAATTTTTTATTGCGGCATGCAACCCCAAATTAAGGAGATTATGTTTGATCATTCTAGATGTAGTAACCTTGGGATTGCTGCAAGTACGATAATGGATACAATTGTATTAGCCGCTAAATCTTATCATAAAACATTAGGTAGTCATCTGACAATATCTGGAAATTTACCGGAAGATAGGTATACAAAAGATGTGTTTATTGCTAGTGGTTTAGTGAAGCATTTAAATATTAATCAATTTGCTAAAAATGATAATATTATCAAATTTAAACTAGTTTCTGGTAGAGCAGGCGCTCAAGAGTCTGCCCAAGTGGCAACCAAATTGACAAATTATTTTAACACATGTCTTCAAACGCAAGGGTATAAATTGACAGATACTGGTGAAAATAAATTAGCATCAATGTTTGGGGAAGTAATTGATAATTGTGAACGACATGGAGGCCGTAGTTCAGTTTGGTATACATTAGGACATTATCAGATTAGAGATGAATATGATTGGGGGGAGATTCAACTAACGATATTTAATTTTGGAGATTCAATTTATGAACGTTTATGCGGGGCAGATACAACAATAGAGACAAAAATGAAGTTACAAAAAATGGTTTCAATTCATGAGCCTTTTTTTTCAAAAGATTGGACAAAAGAAATGATGTTTAGTGTCTTTTCCTTACAGGAGGGAATAAGTAGATTAAGAGATAGTAATCGAGAAGGGTATAGTAATCGAGGAAAAGGAACAATAACATTAATGGATACTTTTTATCATTTAGGGCAAACGAGGAATGGGATAAAGCCAGAATTGACAATCGTATCTGGGCATACATGTATACGGCTGGATGATAAGTATAGATTAGAAAAGAAGAGATACAATGATGATATATTTCAAAATAAAGAAAGAAGAATTATTGCGTTTAATAAAGATAATGATATTTATAAAAAAGCAGATAGTAATGTAGAGCTATTAAAAGATAGTTTTCCGGGGACTGTTATTGCTATGAAATTTTATCTAGATAAGAAATATTTAGATTCTGTTGTTCAGGAGGTTAATGATGGAAAATGAAGTAATTAAACTACAGTCTTATCGAAAAAGTGAATCGAGAATGTATTCAGGAAGAGAGCATGGATTAGAAATTAGAAAAGAGTTGGACTTAAACAATAAAGATAAGGATGAAAAAAAGTATATTATACAGATATCGGATGATACAATTGCCATAAATAGTTCGTTTTTTGGTGGACTATTTTCAGATAGTGTCGTTGGTTTAGGAGAAGAACAGTTTAAAAAAAAGTATATATTTCAAAACAATAAAGGCAAAGAAGTGAAAGAAACCATTAAAAAAGATATTGAAGAGGGAATTTATGATGCTATTAACGGCTAGTCCAAGTAATGGTTCCTGGAATAATGTTGTAAATATTTCAGGAACCATTGAGGCTATTGCTGCTATTCTAAATATATTATTAGTAGTTTATTTTTTTCTTAAAGATAAGGAAGAATTTAGAGAGAGAGAAAGGGAGAGAATTAAAGAACAAGCATATGATAAATGGTATAATTTGTTAGTGCTTGAAAGAATGCTTGAAACACTGGATATATTTTTTAAGGATATTGAATTCGTTGTTTCTAGTTCCAAACAAGGAAACGGAATAGATATGGTAGAGTTACTTTCTGGAGTTAATGAAATAAAAGATATAATTTCACGAAATAAAAGGATATTTATTCCGATATTAGCATTATTTAGCGAAGAATTAAAACAAGATGTTTGGAATACACTTCAAGAAAGTAATGATCAGATATTGAGCGAATATGAACAGTTTATATATGGAAAGCAATCAAAAAATACAATTTATGAGATTATTAATGAAACAAAAACAACTACATATAAAAAATTATATGAGTATAATTTGAAAAAATTAAGAGAAATTATTGAAGATGAGAAAAAGAACTAAGAGATAGCCCAGGCTGCCTCTTTTTCTTTTACCCCAAAACCGACGAATCGAGGTGATGAAGGCATGGCCAGAGCGCCAGATCTGAGAATTGAACAGGCGAAGGCCATGTATTTGAATGGGCAGAAACTGATTGAGATTGCAAATCAACTGGGTCTCCCGGAGGGCACAGTTCGCCGTTGGAAGTGTACACATAAGTGGGATAACGAACGTTCGGATAAGAAAAACGAACGTTCGCAAAGAAAACGTGGCGCTCAGCCAGGGAATCATAATAGTGCTGGTGGCCCGCCGCAAAATAAGAAAGCAGAAAAATACGGTTTCTTCTCGAAGTATCTTCCGGAAGAGACCGTTTCCATTATTCAGGAGATGCCAAAGGATCCGTTGGACGTCCTGTGGGACCAGATTCAGATTGCTTATGCTGCCATTATCCGGGCGCAGAAGATCATGTATGTTCGCGACCGAGAGGACAGCACTAAGACTGAGATCGGCCACAAGGACGGCGATACGGTCACGGAGGAACGTTGGGAGGTACAGCAGGCATGGGATAAGCAGGGGAACTTCCTGCAGGCCCAGGCAAGAGCCCAGGCAGAGCTCCGTAGCATGATTAAGCAGTACGATGAGCTGCTGCATAAGAACTGGGATCTGGCGACTGAGGAGCAACGGGCGAGGATCGCCGTTCTGAAGTCCCAGGTTGAGAAGGATGAGGAGAAACCGATTCAGATCGAGTTTAAGAAAGCAGGTGAGAATCACGTCTGATATCCATTACGTAGAATTTGCTTTAAATGATCACTTCTTTGATTTCGTCCATGACTGGGATCATAAAATATATCTGACCGTCGGCGGATACGGCAGTTCTAAAAGCTATCACGTGGCTGTAAAGCTGATCAAGAAGCTTCTGGAGGAGAAGCGCAAGGCTCTGGTAGTCCGCGAGGTATTTGATACGATCCGTGATTCCTGTTACGACTTGCTGATGGAAGTGGCCGAGGCCATGGAGGTAACGGACTACATCACGTTTACGACGTCACCGATGCAGATCCGCTTCAGTAATGGCAGCAAGATCATTTTTAAAGGCATGGATAAGCCGGCAAAGCTGAAATCCTTAAACGGTGTTTCTATTGTTTGGATCGAGGAATGCTCCGAGGTTAAATATGCAGGCTTTAAGGAGATCCTGGGGCGTCTCCGTCATCCGACTCTCAGCAATCATATTATCTTGTCAACGAACCCAGTCAGCAAGAGCAACTGGGTGTATAAGCATTTTTTTCAGGATAAGGCCACAGGCGTTAAGATCCTGGACGACGAAGAATTGTACCAGAAGCGTATCCTGGTGATCGGAAACACCTATTATCATCACAGCACGGTGGATGACAATTACTTTGTACCGGCAGATTACATCGAGCAGCTGGATGAGTTGCAGCAACACGATCCAGATTTGTACCGAGTGGCCAGGAAGGGACGTTTTGGCATTAACGGGAGGCTTGTTTTTCCACAGTTTGAAGTTATGCCAGAAAGCACGGTTAATGGGCGTATACAAAAGATTGCCAGCCCGATTGAAAAGAACGGCATGGATTTTGGATTCGTCACCTCTTATAATGCGGTGGTTCGTATGATGATAGACCACGATAACAAAATTCTGTATCTGTATGATGAGTACTACTCCAGGGATAAAACGGATCCAGAGATTGCCCGGGATATTGAAAAGTGGAAGAATGTATTGATTAAGGCCGATTGCGCGGAGCCCAAAGCAATCCGGTATTATAGACAGTTGGGATTTAGAATGAAACCGTGTAAGAAGTTTAAGGGTTCCCGTGAAGTATACACTAAGAAAGTTAAGCGCTTTAAGCGTATCATATGCTCAGACCGGTGCCAAAACATAATAGGGGAGTTAAAGGAATTGACTTTTGCCGTGGACAAAGATGGAGAGATAATCGAAGATGAATTCAACATAGACCCCCATACGTTGTCTGCTATCTGGTATGGGCTTGATGATTACGAGGTTTCAGACCTCAAGGGCGGAGGACTGAAAATCATGAAATAGAGGTGAGATATGGAGCTTGAAATAATTAAAAAGCTGATTAAGAAGTATACGGCTGGTCATGGTGCTTTTCTTGCCGAGGCCGATACTGCGGATCGGTATTATCGGAACCAGACGGATATCTTACTGGAGCCGCCTAAGAAAAAAGAAACAGAGCAAGGGGAGAACCCGCTGCGGAATGCAGATAACCGGATCCCCCTCAACTTCCACGGCCTCCTGGTCAATCAAAAAGCGTCCTATATGTTTACAGCGCCGCCTCTGTTCGATCTAGGCGATAAGGCGTCTAATAAAGCATTGATGGCGTTCCTGGGGGATAAGTATGCTAAGACTTGCAAGGATCTCTGTGTAGAGGCTTCCAACGCTTCTGTGGCATGGCTGCACCTATGGAAGGACAAAGCGAGCGGGCAGTATAAGTATGCCATAGTGCCATCAGGACAGGTGATTCCAGTGTGGAGCAATAATCTGGAGAGAGAGCTTAAAGGAGCATTACGCTGCTATCATGACATCACGGATGAGGGCAAGGAACTGGACGTCTACGAGTACTGGAATGATACGACCTGTCAGGCGTACGCAATTGAAGCTGGGGGCGTAATTGACACCGGGCTGATGCCGTACAATTCGTTTACACTGATCGACACGGCAGGAAACAGCAACCTGGTTAACGAGTTCAAGCATGATGTCGGTGAGGTTCCTTTCTTCCCATTCTTCAACAACAACATTGACACGGGCGATCTGGACAACATCAAGCCACTGATCGACGTGTACTGCAAGGTGTTCAGCGGTTTCGTCAACGACCTAGAAGATATTCAGGAAGTTATTTTTGTGCTTACCAACTATGGCGGCGATGATCTGGGCCAGTTCCTCCGTGAACTGAAGGACTACAAAGCAATTCAGATCGAGAATGAAGGCGGGGAGGACAAGTCAGGAGTTTCCACCCTAACGATTGAGCTGCCGGTGGAGGCCCGCAAGGAGCTGCTGGCTACGACCCGGAAATGTATTTTTGAACAGGGGCAGGGTATTGATCCGGACCCGCAGAATTTTGGTAACAGCTCAGGCGTGGCCCTGGGCTTTTTATATTCCCTATTGGAGCTTAAATCGGGACTGATGGAGACAGAGTTTAAACTGGGCTTCGGCCGGTTTATCCGGTGCATCTGCCGGTTACTGAATATCAAGATCAAAGACGACACAATCGTTCAGACATGGACACGCACCAGTGTCAAGAATGATCTGGAACTTTCCCAGATTGCCCAGCAGTCGAAGGGGGTGATCTCTGATGAGACCATCGTGTCAAAACACCCGTGGGTCGAGGATCCGGAAAAAGAAATGGATATCCTCAATAAGCAGAAGGAAGCAGATGCAGAGGCCCAACGGGAAATATCCGATATGTTCCCGAAGGGTGAGGATCCGGAGGAAGGCGAGGGCGATGAATAATGGGATATTGGGAGAAGCGTCAGGAAGCCATGTACAAGGCCGGAGAAATGCAGGTCAACCAGTATTACGCAAAGCTGGAAAAGGCTTTTAACCAGACCCGCCGCGAGCTGCAGAAGACGATAGAAGCTTTCTACTTTGAATACGCGGAGGAGAATGGCCTTTCCTATGCGGCAGCGCAGCGGCAACTGTCAAAGGCCGAGATCGGCAACCTGCGGGACTTTATCGACCTGGCCATGGAAAATATCGGAAAGCACAATCAGACCGTCAACAACATGTCCATCAAGACCAGAATCACCCGGTACCAGGCATTGGAGGCGCAGGTGGACGCCATGCTACGGCAGCTATATGCAGTAGACTATCAGGCTGCCGCAGAACAGACTATGAAAGCGGTTTTCGAGGATACCTATTACCGTACCTGGTACAACATCGACCAGTACAAGGGATTCCACGCCGCATTCGCAAGAGTGGATCCACACGCAGTCGAGAAGCTGCTGGAATATCCTTTCAACGGCGCCAGCTTTTCAAGTCGGTTGTGGAAGCAGAAGGATCACTTGCAGACACAGCTGATGGAATCGCTAACAACTATGATGGTACAGGGAAAGAGTCCGCAGGCGCTTACAAATGATTTTGCGAAAAAGCTGAACGTCAAAAAGTTCGATGCTTACCGCCTTCTGCATACAGAAAGTTCTTTCTTGATGAGTGAGGCCACTCACGCAGGTTATAAGGAAGACGGAGTGGAGAAGTACCAGATTCTTGCTACGCTGGATAGTAAGACCTGCGATATCTGCGGGGACAAAGACGGCGAAGTCTACGAGGTCGGGAAAGAGATTACTGGCGAGAATATGCCGCCGTTCCACTGTTTCTGCCGTTGCACAGACGTACCTTATTATGTCGATGATGATCGGTCCGGGGAAATGCGCGTGGGACGTGATTTGGAGACAGGAGAGAATGTAGAGGTGCCGACCGGCATGACATATAAAGAGTGGAGGAAGCAATATGTACGAGATTAGATTGACGGGCGGAGAAGAAATAAAAATGCACTGCGAGAAGAGTGCTGACGAGATGCTTGAATGGATTAACATGATTTGCGAAGAGGGATTTGAATTTATGAGTTGCGACCAGCTGGATGGCAAAACGGTCATGATAAGAGTCAGTGAAATCCGAACAATTACCAAGTTATAAGCACGCAGGGTAAACCTGAGTGTTATTTTCGCCTTTTTTGGTATCTCAGGCGCAAAAGAGGGAGACATCACCGGGCACGACCGGGACAACAAGTGAAGATGAAAGGAGCAAGAAAATGAAGAAAGAGGATTTAGTAGCAAAAGGATTATCGGAGGAGCACGCACAGATCGCAGTCGATGCATGGAATGAGGCCGTGAAAGGCTTTGTGCCAAAGGACCGTTTCGACGAGGTAAGCGGTAAGCTGAAGGAAGCAAACTCGACGATCGAGACGCTTAAGAAGGACAACTCTGACAATGAGGAGCTTCAGAAGCAGGTCAATGAGTATAAGGAGAAGGTGACGGCCTTGGAGATTGCGTCAGCCAACACGGTGAAGGAATACGCCCTGAAGGATAAACTGAAAGAGGCCGGCGTGGTTGATGCTGATTACATTATCTACAAGCAGGGCGGGCTTGACAAGTTCACGTTTGACAAGGACGGGAAGCCGGTCGGAATCGACGATATTGTGAAGCCCCTGAAGGAGTCCTCTCCCCATCTGTTTAAGACGGAGCCGGGGGCAGACTATAGACCAGCCGGCGGCGGGACTCCTCCGGCTAAGAATCCATTTGCAAAAGACAGCTTTAACCTTACCGAACAGGGAAAGCTGCTGAAAGAAAATCCGGCTCAGGCACAGGTATTGGCTGCGGCAGCCGGAGTAACCATCAACGTATAAGAAAGGGAATAGGTGATTAAATGCCAGTAACAAAATTATCCGATGTCATTGTACCGGAACTGTTCACACCTTATGTCGTGAACCGGACCATGGAGTTATCCGCACTCTTCCAGAGCGGAATTATCACAAATAATGCAGAGTTTGACCGTCTGGCCAGTGAAGCGGCACCGATCCACCAGATGCCGTTTTTCGAGGATCTGAGCGGAGATTCTGAGGACATTATCGAGGATCAGGATCTGACTGCAAAGAAGATCACGTCTAACAAAGATGTATCTACGACAGTGCGCAGGGCTAATATGTGGGCTGCCACAGATTTATCGGCTGCGCTTGCAGGCAGCGACCCGATGGCAGCTATCGGTGACCTGGTAGCGGGATATTGGGCGAGAGAGTACCAGAAGATTCTGATCCAGGTGCTTTCCGGAGTGTTCGGCAGCTATCAGACTGCAACGGAGCCGGCAGAGACCAAAACACCGCTTGCAGACCATATCCTGGATATTTCTACGGCAGGTTCAGCGGCGGCCCAGAAGATCAGTGCCAGCGCTTTTATTGATGCTTTGCAGCTGCTCGGTGATGCCCAGGGACAGCTGACGGCTGTGGCCATGCACAGCGCCACAAAGGCTTTTCTGAAGAAAAATAACCTGATCGACACAGAACGGGATTCTACTGATGTTGAGTTTGATACCTACCAGGGACGCCGGGTAATTGTGGATGATGGCTGTCCGGTTGCAGATGGCGTATATACCACATATCTGTTTGGCCAGGGGGCAATTGCATTCGGAAATGGTTCTCCCGTCGGCTTTGTTGCTACTGAAGTAGATCGAGACAAGAAGAAGGGATCTGGTGTAGATTACCTGATTAACCGTAAGACGTTCATCATGCATGCACGTGGGATCAAATGGACTGACCTTGCCAGAGAGCATGTAGAGACTCCGACGAAGGCGGAACTGATGAATGCCATCAACTATGAAAGAGTCTATGAGCCGAAGCAGATCAGGATCGTTGCGTTTAAGCATAAGATCGGATAAGGAGGTCTGACACATGGCAGTTAAGACAGTACAGGCCGTAATTAACGGTGTTACAACCACACTGACCTATAACAGTACCTCGAAGAAATATGAGGCCACAATTACAGCGCCGGCCACGTCGTCTTATAACAATAACGACGGGCATTATTTTCCAGTGACGATTAAGGCCACGGACGAGGCCGGGAACGTGACCACAAAAAATGACACAGATGCCACACTCGGAAGCAGCCTGCAGCTCCGCGTAAAGGAGAAGATTGTACTTATACACCTACGGCGGCCCTGGCTGACGGCAGCCATACCATTAAGGTTGACGCAGCTGACAACGATGGCAATGCCGCGACGCAGAAGAGCGTAACATTTAAGATTGATACCGTACCGCCGACTCTTAACGTGACGGCTCCGGTTAATGGTCTGATCACCAATAAGGCCGCCTGCACCGTAACAGGTACAACCAATGATATCACCTCAAGCCCGGTTACTGTGACAGTTAAACTTAACAGCGGCACAGCAGAGGCGGTTCCGGTTGGCGCAGATGGATCGTTCAGCAAGGCGTTGACACTGGCTGCCGGAAGCAACACAATCACGGTTGTGGCAACGGACAGCGCGGGCAAGTCTACGACGGTGGTCAGGACAGTAACTCTCGATACCGTGGCTCCGACGATCAGGGCCGTAACGCTCACGCCTAATCCGGTAGATGCCGGTAAGACTTATGTGATCAGCGTGGAGGTTACCGACTAAGGAGGCAATGCCATGGCAGTAGCACGTGTATTTGGCCTGGTAGATGGCATAGAAGTAATACTACAGAAAGTAGATGAGGACCGGTGGAGTGTGCCGGTCCCTTTTGATGCTGACGGAGAATATGTGGTAGAGGTGGTGGCCGAAGATGAAGCAGGAAACCAGACGTATCTTTCAAAGATGCTTTATACCGTAGATGCCGGAAATATCTGTATTCACGCGCTGCCGCTTCCAAAGTATACGTTTGAGCT
This sequence comes from Hungatella sp. SL.1.14, assembly GCF_024460495.1. Lineage (NCBI taxonomy): Bacteria > Bacillati > Bacillota > Clostridia > Lachnospirales > Lachnospiraceae > Hungatella > Hungatella sp. SL.1.14. The sequence goes on from NZ_JANFYJ010000047.1 coordinate 11,409, forward strand.
CCTTCAGGCGCCATATCAAATGGAACCACAGTTTACAGAGTATCTGTTTACACGATTGATTCCAGAATGTCAGGAGGTGGCATTATGATACGTTTTATTTTGGGCGAAGACAGACATGTAAAGTATTTCGTCCATTCTGTCAAGTCAGAATACTTTGTTGTTAAAGATGCCACCTATGAACTGATATATAATGGCGAAGTAGAGGCATCAGGCGGCTGTGAAGTGACCCAGGAGGAAGATGGAAGCTTTGTAGACGTGAAAATTCAGCCAACGTACCGGAGCAATCTTTACATTTTGGAAATCACGTTGATGATTGCGGACGAGGTTATTAAGAACCGGGAGCAGATGGAGGTGGTCTGATGGCGGTGCGGATTGAAGCTGTGGAGTTAAGCCGGAATCCGGTTTCCGTCAAAGAGCGTCTTATTGTGAGCGTATCTGTCGTTACGCACGGATATCTGGGAAGGTCAACCAATGCTGAACTGACTTCCTATACAAATGGACAGTTAAGGCTGAGAGGAGAATCCGTTCCTACTTATGCACAGCTTCAGGAATACCGCCATTCAGCTCTTCACAGTATGACTCATCAGCAGATTGAATCCATGGAGGTGTAAAATGAATAGTAATGAGATGCTGCAGACAGTAAAGCAAAATCTGCGGCTGGGTACAGAAGACCATGATCTGATCATCTCGGATCTGATTCTGACAGTCTGCGATTACTGTAACCTGGATCCGGATTGCGTACCGGATATTCTGGAACCCTTTGTACGGAAAAAGGCGAGAGGAATAATCGAGTACGAGGCATCTGAAGGCAGCGGATATAATCCAGAGATTGCAAGTATCAAGGAAGGCGATGGAAGCATTACCTGGGCGCAGACGGAGGGAAATACGAAGGCAAGTATCTATGGCCTGTCTGAGAGCGATAAGGCAGGTCTGAGGAGGCACAGGAGGCTGAGAGGATATGCGAAACCCGTATGCAAGAATGTATGACGCTAAAATGGATGTGTACCGATGGACAGACGTTGAAATAGATGGTATCACAAAGCAGGTAAGAGCAGCCGTGGCAACTGGGCGTCCCTGTCGGTACAGTTCTTCGGGCCAGGTATCCACCGGCGCACCAAATCCGGCAATTGTGAACAGCCACAAGCTATTTTGTGGACTGACTGAGGATATTCGGGAAGGAGATCAGCTGCTGATCACTCTGCGAACCGGAAAGACCATTGAAGTTGATCTGGGGGAGTGCCACCCGTATACCTATCAGTGGCAGTGTGAAATAAAGAGAGATGATAATGCATGAGTAGTAGCAATTACCGTAGGAATAAGGCTGCTATTGACCAGTTCCGGAAAGAACTTATGGCGATGGTGGAGGATATCCAGCAGATTGATAAGAAGGTGCTTAACAAGGCTGTAAACGCCGGTGCGGCCTATGCGAAGCGGCGTACGCCTGTAGGAGATCACCCCAACCCAGTAACTTTCATTGTGAATAATGGCCCTGGCGTCAGAAAAGTTGTAAGTTTTAAAGTTAAGAATCCGGGAGTTGGCGGATTCTTGCGAAAAAGCTGGCATAAGCTTCCGACAAAGAAGACAAAAGCAGGCGTGGAGACGGAGCTGGTGAACACCGCAGAGTATTCCACATATTGGAATTACGGCCATCGCATCGTAACGAAAAAAGGCGGTCCAACAAAAGGTTTTGTAAAAGGTACGTTCGTGCTGGAAAAAACCAGGGGATACATCGAGAAGCAGCTGGTGAAGGAGTTCGAGAAAGAAGTAAAGGCGGTGCAGAGCAAGCATGATTGAAAAACTATATAAGAATATCACGGCTGGATTGAAGGCAGTCAGGCCGTGCAAGGTGTACGTTGAAGATGTGCCGCAGAACTTTGCACAGCCGTCTTTCCTGGTTACCTTCTATGAACAGGAGCCTTCCAGAGGTATTAATGGACGACTTAAGAATTCAGTCAGGGTAGACGTATCATACTTTCCGGCGACTGACAGAGAACCTTATGAGGAATGTTGGCTTGTTGGTCAGGATTTGAGCCGGGAATTTATAGTGGCAGATTTCAAAATCAGAAATAGAAACTTAAAGATTGTGGATAGTGTCCTGCATTTCCTTTTCGACGTTGACTACCGGGAATATCAGGAAAACAACAGCACAGCAATGCAGACAATATCACAAAACACAGACATAAAGGAGGAGTAAGCCATGGCAGGAACATGGGAATCCCAGAATAAGGTACTGCCCGGAGCCTATATCAATATCCGGACGAATGAACCGCTGTCTATTACACCGGGGGACCGCGGAACCGTTGTTATCCTGCAGGAAATGAGTGTGGGTACTGACGGCGCTATGTATACAATTACAGCAACGGAGGCGGCATGGCCAGACGGAGCTACGGCCTCGGATAAGAAGCTGGCTGCGGAAGCACTGAAGAAGGCAAAAACCGTATTGGTATATAAACTCAAAGCAAGTCACAAAGCGGCTGACGTCACTGCGGCCCTTGCAGCCCTTAAAACCGTGCAGTTCAACACGCTCTGTTATCCCTATGACGGAGAGGGAGAGGAGGTCAACAAAACAGCGATTGCGACATGGATCAAGGCCATGAGGGACGATGAGGGTGTGAAGTGTCAGGCGGTGCTCGCGAACCATGTGGCAGACAGCGAGGGGATCATCAATGTTGTTCAGGGCATCATCATGCCAGGGAATCAGGAACTGACGGCTGCAGAGGTAACTGCATGGGTGGCAGGAGCCACAGCTGGTGCCAGTATCACTACATCAAATACCGGAATGGTTTATGCGGGGGGCATCGACGTTAAACCCCGAATGACAAAATCAGAGATGGAGGCGGCTGTCACTGCGGGTAAGTTCATTTTTAAGGTAGACACTGCCCAAAATGTATCTGTAGTGTATGATATCAATTCCCTTACCACAGTCACTGTGGACAAGGGTAAAATGTTTACGAAGAACCGGGTTATCCGAACTGTTGATAATATCTCCAATGATATCACGAAGATCTTTGAAGCGAATTATGTCGGGAAAGTCAATAATAATGATGAAGGCAGATCTCTTCTGAAGGCGTCTCTGGTGGACTATTTTACTACACTTCAGACGATGGGGGCGGTTCAGAATTTTGTGACTGACGATGTTACGGTCATAAAGGGAAATGATTCGGATGCTGTTGTAATCGAAGCAGCGGTACAGCCGGTTGACAGCGTAGAGAAGATATATATCACAGTTAATCTGTCGTAAGGAGGATATGACATGGGAAATTACACAAAACTCACTGATCTGGTGACAGGAAGTGAAGGCAGCGCTTTTATCACAATCGATGGCCAAAACCGGTATTTTTTTGAGATATCGAAAGTAGATGCCAGCATCGAATTTAAGGTGCTGGCAAAGCGGCTCCTGGGGCATCGTATGACACAGCATAAGGTTGTAGGCGCGGAGGGAAAAGGTACACTGACTATGTACAACGTAAGCCCCGCCGCACTTGCGGTCTATCAGCAGTATATCAAAGAGGGCAAGGTTCCGCAGATCAGTATCCAGACGACGAATGAAGATCCTGCATCAACGGTTGGCCGCAGGGTCGTTGTCATGAGAAACTGCATTCTGGCAAAGGCTCCGGTGGCATATCTGGACGACTCCAGCGAAGATCTGAACACCGTAGATACGGATTTTACATTTGATGATGTGGATGAACTGGAAAGCTATGCCTTTCCGGAGAATATGAGATAAGTCATTTACACTTGCCTCGGAAATCATTATAATTGATGATAAGGAAGGGGGCGGTGAAATGGGATTATTTGATTTTTTAAAGCATAAGAATCCGGCGGTAGTCGTTGACAGTGACGAGTCCTGCTATCATGAGGCCATGAAGGCGTTAAAACGCTGCGATCTAAGGGGGGCATATAAGATTATATGTCGATGGAATGTTGACAGCGGAAAGCCTGGGCTGGGATTCGACTGGGAGGAAGAGCTTGAACAAGGTTTAAGTGAAGAAACAAAAGACCTTTTGCAGTATTTCTATACGATGGATGCTGACCGCGAAATGCTACACAATGCCGTTTTTTGCGAGTTGTCTGGAATGTCTCCACATAAGACGTCAAAATGGGCCTGCCCGGACAAAGAAAAGCAAAATGAAGTGTATTTGGATATTTACAATATGTGTTCAAGGTACGCTACTTTAAGAGACATTGAGGGCTTGGTAAGAGACGGATGCGATAAAGTAGCGTTTCTTGCCACATTAGACGACAAAACATGCCCCGTTTGTGGAAACATGGACGGAAAGGTCGTTAAAATCAAGGGAAGTATAATAGGCAAGAATCTACCTCCACTACACCGTGGCTGCCGCTGTACGACAGTTCCATACTATGACGATAACGATATGGAAGGTGAGACACGGGTGGCCAGGGATCCGGTGACGGGGAAGACTGTGGAGGTTCCAGCAACCATGACCTGGAAAAAATGGAAAAAGTTAAACGGTTGAGAGACGCTAAGTAAGCGTCTCTTTTGAATTGAGAGGAGAACCAATATGGGAAGTTTAAATGCATTTTTACATCCGGAACAGGCAGAAAATAAAGAGGTAATCGTATCAGAACGATTTAAAGAAAATGGAAAACCGGTTCCGTTTGTGATCCGTCCGATTGCTCAGCAGGAGAATGAAGGGCTGCTTCGGAAATATACAAAGAAAGATAAAAAAGGGAACGAATATTTTGATAAAGTATCATATAACCAGAATCTGGTTGCGGCCGCGGTCGTGGAACCTGATCTTGAAAATTCAGAATTGCAGAGAGCATACGGTACTTTGGGCGCTGACAAAACTCTTGTAGCCATGCTCTACATTGGAGAGTTTACAGCATTAATGGAGGCAGTACAGGAATTATCTGGACTGGATAAAGATATCAACGAAGATGTTGAAGAGGCAAAAAACTAATGAAGCAGGGCGATCCTGAGCTGTGCTATGCTCACTTCGCTCTGCAGAAGCTTCATATTTTGCCAACCATCTTAGATGCGATGAGTCAAAAGGAAAAAGCTGTCGTATATGCAAGTATAGATCTTCGGATAGAAGAAGAGAAAAGGCTTGCCAATCAGATGAAATAGGAGGTGGATCATGCCGACTTTAAGTGCTATGTTTCGTTTAATGGACGGATATAGTTCGCAGATAGATAAAATGATGAACAAGACAAATGCCGCGACCGATAAGATGCTGAAGGCATCAAAGGCTGCCGATAATGTAAATGACTCGGTAACAAAGGCGGGAAAGGGATCCGAGGCTACCTCCCCTAAAATGGAAAAGTTTAACAATTCTCTTTCTGATACGGAAAAGAAAGCCACTAAGGCAAACGGCAGTCTTAAAACCCTGATCGGAACGGTGGTCAGTCTGGCCGCAGTAAAAAAAGGTATGGACTTGGTAGACGATTATACCAATGCAGCTGCCAGATTAAGAATGGTTAATGATGACAGCCAGACTCCAGCAGAATTGCAGGATAAGGTTTTCGATGCCGCGAACCGGTCACGAGGCAGTTATACGGACATGGCCGGAGCAGTTGCCAAAATGAACCTCCTTGCCGGCGATAGTTTTACATCAAATGACGAAGCTATCGGTTTTACTGAACTCCTGCAAAAATCGTTGAAGGTGTCTGGAGCTGGAACGTCTGAACAACAGTCTGCATTTTTACAGTTGACACAGGCAATGGCGGCCGGCAAGCTGCAAGGTGATGAGTTCCGATCTGTTATGGAAAATGCGCCTATGGTTGCTGATGCCATTGCTAAGTATATGGGCAAAAGTAAAGGTGAACTGAAGGAATTGTCTTCTGATGGACTTATCACGGCCGATATTATTAAGAATGCAATGTTTACGGCTGCTGATGACATTAATAATAAATTTGCAGAAATGCCAATGACTTTTTCTGATGTTGGGCAGCTTATGGCAAATAATGCATTGGAGGCTTTCGGTCCAACAATGGAAAAGCTAAATACCCTGCTGAATAGCAGTGGAGCGCAGACACTTCTGGCTGCATTAAATGAAGGTATTGCGGCAATTGCAGAGGGAGCCAACTGGCTAATCGATGCATTTATTCGAGGAGATCCCATCGTAAGAACTTTTTTTGCGGTTGCTATTATTATGGCAGGCTTATGGGCTGGACAGATGCTCGTTGCGGCCGGGGCTACTCTTGCTGCTAACTGGCCGTTGATTTTAATTATAGCAACATTAGGGGCAATTGTTTTAGCTTTAATTTCTGCAGGAGCTACATTTGCTGATATATTTGGTTTTATTGGTGGCCTGCTTGGGGCTTTTTATGCGACAGGGTACAATATTGTAGCGAATTTATGGAACATTTTTGTTTCATTCGCTGAGTTCCTGGCTAATGTATTTAACGACCCGTTAGCTGCAGTCGTTAACCTCTTTGTTAATATGGCAACCAGTGTATTATCAATTATCCAGAGTATTGCAAAAGCAATTGATGATGTATTTGGTACAAATCTCGCCGGAGCAGTTGGGGGATTTATGGATAAAATACAGGCTTGGGGAGACAGTTTTAAGTCTGACGACTATATATCTTTAGACGAGCTGCGCATGGATACGAAAGATATTGTGTCGACTTCAGATAATTGGAGCAAAAAAGGAAAGAGTGTTGGGGATTTTATTGACAAATGGGATTTTGGTAGTGCTTTGGAAATTGACCCCAATGCAGGCGGTATCGACTACAGCCAGTTTGCTACTGTCGGTAATCCGGCAACTGTGAAAGGAACCGGGAAAGGTGGCGCGGTGAAGGTCGAGAATGAAGAGGATATCGAATGGATGCGCAGGCTTGCAGAACGTGATTATATCGCCAGAATCGCCCAGAATACACTTGCGCCAAATATCAAGGTAGAATTCAGCGGTCCGATCACCAAAGAGGCAGATACCGACAACATTATGAGTCATGTATCTGAACAGCTCAAAGAAATGATTGCAATCGCTCCAGAGGGGGTGCCGGCTTAATGTCATACTCGGTGTATTTCAAATATGGCAGTAAGAAATATAAGCTTCCGGTTAATCCGGAAGAAATTAAGAGATCAAGGGAACTTAATATTGAGACGTATCAGGTACTGGAGGAAGGGCAGGTTTCTATCCCTTCCTACTGTGCTTTGGAGGAGTACAGCTTTGAAGCAGAATTTCCCAGTCAGGACGTTAATTACATGGAATCCGGTACAGAAGCCGATGCAGACCATTACGAGAAGATGTTCAGGAAGGCTCAGAAGAATAAGAAGCCGATCAGGTTTATTGCATCGAATGATATTTCAGATGATATCAGCGTCAAGGTACTGGTAAAGAGTGTAGAGGTAGTGGAAAAAGCAGGAGAAGAAGGGGATAAGTACATATCGTTGACACTCATGGAGTATAAAGGGGCCGGAAAAAGGTATGTAGCTATCCAGACTCCTGATGCTACGGTAAAACAGGAAGAGATGCCCCCTGCTGATAATCCTGCTGTAACTGCAACTAAGTCACACACAGTACAGTCGGGAGATACTTTGTGGGGGATTGCTAAGAAGTATTACGGTAATGGATCCCAATATCCGAAGATCATGTCAGCCAATCCGGCTATTAAGAATGCGAACCTGATCTATCCCGGACAAGTATTTACAATACCGGCATAGGAGGCGAATATGGAAGTATTGGTTGAAACAGGAGGATATATTTACGATATATCGGGCATGTGTACAGAGATATCGTGGTCTGATGCGCTGAATGATGGATCCAGTAGCATGGACATCACGTATATTAATGATGGTCTAACATTACAAAACGGAGATGTCGTCCGTCTGACAGAAAATGATCAGGCTGACGGCATCTTTTTTGGAACTGTTTTTAAGGCATCCGGTGACGAATCCGAGATTATTAAGGTAAAGGCTTACGATCAGCTGCGGTATGCTAAAGCGAAGGAAATTATTGTGCTGGAAAATGGGACGCTGAAGAACCTGGTACAGAATATGTGCACCTTTCTGTCCTTAAAGCCGGGCACTATGGAGGAAACTGGGTATGTACTGCCGACTATAGCTGATTCCGACAAGACATGGCTGGACGAGATAGCGCAGGCCATCTCCGATACGCTGATCGCAACGCAGGAGATGTACTGCGTCCGTGATGAGTATGGATCCATATGCCTCTGGAATATGCGGAACCTGCAGCTCCCTCTTGTACTGGGAGACCGCAGCCTGTGCACCGGCTACAGCTGGGAGAAATCCATTGATGATGATTTCTACAACCGGATCAAGGTAGGCTGGAAAGATGAAAATAGCAAGAAAATGGACGTGGGTGCCGCTGCTGATCAGGAATCCATAAACCGGTATGGCCTTCTCCAATATTTCGAAACATCAGCTTCCGGGATTGATAATGCGGCAAAAGCACAGGAGCGGGCGAACAACCTTCTGAAGCTGTATAATCATGAAAAGGAGTCATTGAAGCTGGACTGCTTGGGCGATCTCCGGGTACGTGCCGGAAACAGCATTTACGGGAGCATAGAGGACATTGAACTTAATCGCAGGCTTATCGTAAAGAAAGTAACACACGATTTTCTGCCGGTTCATACGATGAAAGTTGAGGTGATGACTGGTGAATGACAGAAATGGAGCGAATGAACTGTTTAACGTTATAAAAACGATAGTAAACAATTACCTGAATAATCGGAAGGTGGCTGCGGTAGTAATCGGGGAGTACAAAGGGAATGCCGTTATGGTCGGAGATCTTCCAGTTCCTATGAGCATGGTAACAGGGAACATGAAAACCAGACTGGTCAGTGGCGACAAGGTGCGGCTGCTCCGTAACGATGGCGGCCGGGAGTACTATATTCTGGAAATCATTGGGAAACCATATCAGATAGGAGGATAACATGGAACTTACAACCGGTATGGTGCTCCGGGAACAAACCTTTGAAGGGAAGACTTATAAAGTATTGCCCTGTAAGATAGAAGGGTACGTAGACGATCTGGAAGCATTAAAGCAGGCTATTTATAAAGTACTTGATACCGAACAGTATGAGCACCCCGTATACAGTTTCAATTATGGAATTGCATGGAAAGAACTGATCGGAGAGGAGCAACCCTATGTACGGGCGGAAATGAAGAGAATGATACAGGAAGCACTGTTACGTGATGACAGGATACGAGAGGTTGATGGATTCAGCTTTTCTTTTACTGGGGACACGTGCCAGTGCTCTTTTAATGTCTTCAGTATTTATGGAGATATCGAAATAGAAATGGAGGTGCCTGTATGACATATGAGGAGCTTTTACAAGCCATGCTGGACAGAGTACCGAGTAACGTGGATAAGAGGGAGGGAAGCATCATATATGATGCTCTGGCGCCGTGTGCTTACTTTCTGGCACAGCAAAATTTCCAATTGGAAAACTATCTGGATCTGGTCTTTCCGGATACCGCAGTCGGCGAGTATCTGGACAGGGCAGTAGCTGCTTTCGGAGTGACAAGAAAACCGTCCAGCGCTGCAGTACGAAAAATGATAACAACAGGAGCGGTACCAATAGGCAGCCGCTGGGGAATAAATTCCCTGGCTTATGTTGTCACGCGTGAACTGGCATCTGGTACAGAGTACGAGGCCGAGTGCGAAACTTCGGGCGACATCGGAAACCAGTATTCAGGATCCGTGCAGCCGATCTCAAATATAACGGGAGTGACCGCTGAACTGACTGATATTATAACAGCAGGAGCCGACGAGGAAACGGACGGAGCCCTGCGGGAGAGATTCCTGCAAAAAGTGCAGCTGCCAGCCACATCGGGAAATGCATACCACTATAAGTTATGGGCTTTAGACGTACCAGGTGTCGGAGATGCCAGGGTTTTCCCGCTGGACAGTGGCCCTGGTACCGTGACGGTCCTGATCGTGGACAGTGATAAGAATATAGACCCATCTCTGGAAAGCACAGTATCGGCTTATATGGAAACGGTCCGACCGATCGGAGCGACTGTCACGATCGACAGCCCGTCTTCCATAGCTGTTAACGTCATGGCTGATGTTACCCTGGACGGCAGCAAAGCCAAAGATGATGTGCTGCAGGCATTCCGTGCCTCTTTAAACACATACCTCAAAGGGCTGGTATTTACAGACTATCGTGTCAGTTATGCAAGGATCGGGAGCCTGCTCCTGGCCACGGAAGGCGTACAGGATTATGATAACTTAAAATTGAATGGCGCCATGGCAAATGTGATTATTACTGATAAAGCTATTCCGGTTATAGGAACCGTAGATTTTTCGGAGGTGAGGATGTATGGAGCTAATTAAGCTGCTTCCGGATTACTATTCTGAAAATGAAACAATGAAGACGCTGCAAGAAATTCTGTCAGAGCAGACAGACGGTCTTGACACGGAAATGTATAAGACCATCGATAACTGTTTTGCGGGATCTGCCTCGGATTCACTCACACGGTATGAACACTTACTTGGCTTGATCCCTGATGCCGCTAAATCTGATCGGTATCGCCGGGAACGCATTAAGGCGAAGATATCCGGAGCCGGAACGACCACCACTTCCCTGATCCAGAATATTGCGGAAAGCTTTACAAACGCGGCTGTTAATATTGTGGAGAATTTTCCGGCGTATACCATCACTGTTCGGTTTACGGGTACATCAGGCATACCGGGGAATATGGCAGATATCAAACAGACGATAGAGGAGGCGGTGCCCGCCCATTTGAAGGTGCTGTATGAGTACATTTTTAATACCTATGGAGCGGTTGGAACATTTACCCATGCAGAACTGGCAGCTTATACTCACGAACGGATCCGTGGCGGTCATCTTAAAAATAGAATTCAGGAACTGCAAGCCTATCAGCACGCCGAGCTGGCGCAGTTGACGTATGAAGATTTATCGAAAGGAGAGTTACCAAATGGCAACTAACACAACAAACTACAATTTCAAAAAACCGGATGAAAGTGATTTCTATTCAGTTCAGGATCAGAATAATAACTGGGATAAAGCAGATGCTGCATTGAAAGACCTGGATACACCGACTTTTGAGGATTACTCTGGAAGTACGACGGTTCCTGATGCTGCTACAGCAATCAATAGCATTAGAAGTAAAGGGAAGCTGTCCACAATATTAAGTAACATGAAAGCAGCGTTTAAGGGGGCCTGTTTGATCGGTCAGATAGTAAACAACTGTGTAACCAATAATGCGAAATTGCCATTATCGGCTGCACAAGGTAAGGCGCTGATGGATCTGTATACTCAGTTAAATAGTGATTTAGCCAGCATAACTGGATTAATTGTCAAAGATATTACATTAAACCCTGGTTATGCCATCTATGGAACATGGGCCACCCGGATCATAAAAGATAAATCTTCAGGGATA